>CAZBNU010000194.1:0-7789 GCA_964493075.1 uncultured Nitrospirales bacterium
ATTCACCAACACCACATACTTCCCATAAGTCCCATTCTTCCCATAACCAACACCCCCAATGAAGAAACACACAACTACGATAGACCCGGCAGCCCGTTACTGTCGTACCGTTCCACCATTGCCACCGAAAGGCGCAACGTCTGCATCGTGCATTCTTCGTTAAGAACGCTGCAATCATCCCGCCGGTTGTGGTAGTAGTGGGCCGGTGCATGGTCCATGGCACACAGTGCCGTTGTGGGAATGCCTGCCTGCGTGAAGGCGGTACCGTCAGAAGATCCTATCTCGACCACCGCATCAGGTAGTTCCAGGCCACAGTCCTTGCCTGCTTCTCTCGCCAGCGCGCACACGCGGGGATCATGGCTTACCCGTCCGTTCAGGTCGCGCACATGAACTGCAAAGTGTTCCATCTCGCACAGGGTATCATAGGCAATACAGATGGTTTCCACGTCCTTCCATTCTGCCTGGTGCGCCTTGACATAGGCCTTTGCGCCTTCCAGACCGGCCTCTTCGGAACCGGTGACAAGAAAGACAATTTCCGTATTTTCGGGAACGGCCTTTTCCATGTGAAGAAAACGTGCCAGACCCACCACGGCCAGCGACCCGGAAAGGTTATCGCCTGCACCGGGCGCTGATACGTTGAAATTGGTGAACAATACGCCAATCATCAGTCCCGGCAAGGCTGCGAACTGTCCCGCCCCCACATAAAACCAAAGAGAAGATTCTCCGAAAACAGTACCGCCCATAATGGATATGGCCAGCGTGGATAGGAGAACATAAACTACAGACAGGACTGTCAGAATAGGAAACAACGGAAAGAACCCGGGGAACAACCGATTGAAATTCCATTCGTAGGCGGCATCGGCATGACCACACAGGATAATGCGGCGCCGTTTCTCGCCAGAAGGGGCCAACGATGCCGACAGGTTGTAACTGGTGCTTTTCGGAAATACTAACGATAGAACATGGTTGTAAAAAAACAATTCACACACGAAAATCACCATGGCCACTAAAACGGGAACAGGTGACAGCATCGGTGCAAACCAATACAATGGAACCGAACATAGTGCCAGTATAGCAGCCACCATGGGCATTGCCATGAACGCTTTCTGCGCCACGGGAAAAGCCTCAATCTCTGGGGAGAGTCCCATGCCGGTAAGTTCTTCTTTCAGAAACTCCTGACACTTACGTTCCCCTTCACTGCCAGGAGGCCTGGGACCAAACCGTTCGATGATGGTGCGGATGGTGTCAAGACTGTATTTCGTACAGTCCTGTAAATTGGCATTCTCAACAGATGGTATGGACATGGGATGCTTCTCCGGCAGAGCACGAAAGCGATGCCTATGTTATTAAACTTGTGTGTACCTCTTAAAGCGTCCAGGGCTCGCGGTAAGCACGGGAACGCAGACGGTTTGCCTCATCGTCATCCAGGAATGCTTCGGCAATGGGGTCCCACTTCATGGGACGTTTCAAACGCACTGCGATATTGGCACAATGGCAGGCCGTGATGGACCTATGGGCGGATTCCGCTGTGGAGCGGGGCTGTTGCCGCGACTTCACACAGTTCAGAAATTCACGCACATGATTGTCCGCCGGGTAACCACCTGAATATTTGCGATCAGACAACAATGAAGCAGGATAGGTTTCGATCTCACCGGAATCACCCGTTTCCACCCAGCCTTCATCCCCTTCAATGCGCACCGGACAGGAACCGAAACGCAAGCCGGTCTTTATCACGAGCTTTACGCCATTCGCATACGTACACTCAACATCGCCTGCGGCATTAATCACCTCATAGGCCACCGGCGAAGTGTCATCAGCATTCAATGCCCACTGGCACATATCCACGGTGTGCGACCCCCACTCGGTAATGGAACCACCGGAAAAGTCGCCGTGAGCTCGCCAGAACCCACCCGTGTACTGTATATTAAACGGCCGCATGCTAGCCGCACCAAGCCAGTTGTCCCAGGCAAATTCCTCATAGGGCGGCTCCGGCTGCGGTTCCAGCACTTTGAAGTGAACACCAGAGTTCGGCCACGCCTTTTCGGCATAGGCGGTCTTGATATTTCCCAACAGACCGGAACGCGCCAGATCCGCAGCAAATACGAAGTTGGACACGTTGCGCCGCTGGGTGCCGCACTGAAATACACGGCTGAATCGTTTTACCGTGTCAGACACAGCCCGACTTTCCGCTATGGTAACACTAAGCGGTTTCTCACAATAAATATCCTTCCCGGCACGCGCCGCAAGCACCGACATCAACGAATGATTATTGTCGCCCGTTGCGATCATTACCGCGTCAATATCCGGACGGGCAAGAAGTTCGCGTGCATCTATATAGGCCTGGCAATCCTCGTTTTTATAATGATCATTGACCATTTTTTGCGCCTGTCTGCGGCGTTCACCCATGGCATCACATACAGCAACCATCTGCACATCGGGATATTGTAGGAAGGTGCTTAAAATATAGCGGCCACGCCCATTAACACCAATAGCCCCCATGACAATGCGATCACTGGGCGCTGTTTGCGCGGCGGCGCGTGAGATAATCAAAGGCGCAGCGGCAAGTCCGCCAGCCGCTGTCATTGCATTGGTCAAGAATGAACGTCTGCTGATAAAAAGATCGTTGCTCATTGTTTGCTCCTGAATAGGTCTATTCCGGTTGTTGTTTATTTTTTTCTGCTGCACGCTGCTACTCTTGCGGCAGCCGCTTGAGCATGATGTCAGTAAAACGAATTTTCATGGGAGGCCCAACATGCAACTGAAAGGCGATTACACCACTGCTGCGTGCAAGGGCCGAATTATCAATAATCTCGTGCATAACATGACCATTTATGCTTGATACAAAATGGTTGCCCTGCGCAACAATTTTATACTCGTTCCAGTCATCCATGTTTATTTTCGCGCCCAGTTCATTTTCGTCCGCAAATTTGGTTACCTTCTTCTCGTCCCCAGGACCTAACTCCAGTTTTTGTCCGCGACGTGCAAGAATGCCGCGCCCTCCTTCTTCGTAGCAGATACCGGATATCCAATCCTCGTTGGCAATATCCGCCTGATACCCGCGAACACGGTAGCCTTCAAAGCGTTCCGACCGTATTTGAACACCAGAGTTAACTTTATCGCTTTCAAGTTTATATCTGAAGGTCAATTCAAAGTCGCCCGGCTTGTCCCCTTCCCATGTAAGGAAAGTGTTCACCTTTACCGGGTTTTCTTTGGTGGATTCACCGATAATGCAACCGTCTTCAACACGCCACAATGCAGGCTCTCCAGCCCAGCCATCAAGCGTTTTGCCGTCGAATAGGGGAATAAATCCGTCGTCGGCGCTGGAAGTTTTCTGCGCCCCAGCCTCTTTTGCAGCCTGTAGATCGGCTTCGCTCATACCGGTGGCATCGCCAATGCGCTGCAACGCCATGTCCGCTTCGGTCTGCACCGACTCATCCTCCAGCAACGCCATCACCAGCGGAATTGCATCAGGGGAATTCAGGTCGGCAAGCCCGGCAAGGAGGAGTTTCCGCTCGTCCGCATTCTGTGCCACTGCGACTAACCGGCTATAAAGTGCCAACGTGGCCGCTGGTTCCAACTGGCCGAGACGCAGCAACCGCACACAACCGCGCAACGTCACCATGCGATGCGCTGTTTCCGTAACTTCCGCAAATATTTCAGTAAGCTTTTGTGCCGCCATCGTATCCGGCCAGTTTGACAGTGCCCGGATAGCGCCGTCGCGGATCACAGAGTCGTCATCTTCCAAATGGGACAGCACCAACTGATACGCAGAACTACCACCCAAACGACTGAGCACACGCAGCAGCGAAACTTGCTCAGCAGGGCTTGCTGCCCCATCCAGACGTGCCGCCAGCGTATCCGTCAGCCCCTGCGGCAGGGCATCTGCCTGCAGGATGAGTTTCTGGTTTTCTGCTATAACTTTTGTTTCCGGAACACCATTAATGGTGTATTCCACATGAAGATTTTTGACCACTCCCGGTGCAGGATCGCCAAAGTTTCCATTACCCACATCAATAGCAAGCACCCCGCTCTCAATGATTCTGGTCAGCACATCGGCGACATCCTTCGAAGAACCATCCGGAAGATCGCCATATACGGCCTTGTTTATTTTAATCTGTCCTTGTTGCTGGGCAATGCGTTGACACAACGCAACTACAGCGCTTTCCGCCTCCGGCCTCCCCACATCATCTTTAAGGTCGCCCAACAGATGAAGCATGTCATCCAGGCGATCCGTCGCTACCAGGTGGGTCAATGCACGAAATGCAGCAGGCCGCAAGGAATCGTACTGACTCTGCTCAATGATGGCGTCCACCGCTGACACGGCATTGCGCTGTGCCAACACTTCCATCAAATCGCCCCGCATATCCACAGTGGTCTTCTGCATACGTTGAATCAGTACACTGTCCACATCATCGCCATGCAAACGGCGGAGCGTTTCCACTGCTGCCATACGTTCCGGCCTGTTATCCGTCTTTTCGATGATACTGCACAACGGTTCAATGGAAGAAACATTTCCATGTACTGCAATAGCCTGCATTGCTGCAAGACGTGCTTCTTCGCTCTCACTTCCCAATACGGTGTGCAGCAGCGGCAGCACGGTCGGTTCATGTCTTTCCGCAAGAGCGCTGATTACAAGTGCCTGCAGCCTGCCATCAAGCGATGGAAGGAGCAATCCCAGTTTTTCCGCAACGGCATCGTCGTCAAGGGTTGCCAAAGCGGCAATAGCAGTAAGCCGCAATAGTTCGTCCTCGCCCCGAATCGTTTCAATAACTTGGTCAAGCGCCTTGCCCGGCTGTGCAGCCAGTAAACCGGTGAAAGCACCTGCTTCGATAAAGTCGGGCATCGCCTCTCCAATAAGTTTCTTGTAAATAGCAGCGGCATTGTCACCCTTTATTTGCCGTGCCGCACATAACAGCCCTTCTGCACCGGCAAGTTGCATCTTCGCATCGCTACTATCCAAGAGGGGATACAGTGCTTCAATAGATTCCGGTGTTGCGATTTGTCCCAACGCATTGGCAGCATAAGCAACTGTTTCCACGTCACTGTCAGCAAGAAGCTTCGACAGCGCACCCACAGCATGGGCATCTTTTCTCGCCATTAGGGAGGAGATCACGCCCAGTCGTTGAGCGCCCGCAGTAGTCTCAAGGGCGGAGCGCAAGGCTGCTCCCGCTTTTTCGGACTCCATGTTTTCCAGAACATTGCGAACAAGATGCGCCTTGTCGGGATTACTCAACAATGCCGTAAGAGGATCCACGCAGGCATCACTACCTATGATGGCAAGGATGCGCACAGCACGATAGAATTCCGGATAAGGGGTATCGGCTACCACCTGCGCAATACATTCCTGCTCTAAAGCCTGGCGTGCCGCCGCATCGCCATGCACGGCAGCGGCATCGCCGTCAATATCAGGTTCCGAAATCACATCCTGGGCAATGCAGGTGCCTGCCATGAACACAAGCGTCATTGTTACGGTAACAAAAAATTTCATAGGGCTGCTTTCTTTACAGGTTGTTTCAAAGGTATTACTGGGACTTATGGGCAATATCAGCGTTGTAGATCATGCAAACACCATAAGTCTTATAACTCCCATAAGTCCCATACTGTTATCATATCTACACATTTTCCCAATTACAGGCTTTGGCGCTTTTCAGCACAGCCTCGCATACTTTCTGAGTTTCCACAGCATCGCGGAATGTGGGCGCGCAGGGTTCACCCTTTTCAAGTGCGGCGAGGAAATCGGCAAGTTGATGCACAAAGGAATGTTCGTAACCGATCTGCAGTCCGGGAACCCACCACCTCTCCATGTAGGGATGATCGCCGCCATGATCGCTTACATGGATGGAACGCCAGCCACGAACAGGGCCATCGTCATCATGGTCGAAATATTCCAAGCGATGCAGGTCATGCAAATCCCAGCGGATGGAGGCATTGGCGCCGTTGATTTCAAAGGTGTACAACGCCTTGTGGCCGCAGGCATAGCGGGTGGATTCAAACAAACCCAACGAACCATTCTGGAAATGACACAGAAACGCACAGGCATCATCAATACCAACGGGTTCCTTCTTGCCGGTTTCCGCGTGGGTGCGTTCTTTTATGAATGTTTCAGTCATGGCGGTAACATTGCTGATGCCGCCGTTAATCCAGAGTGCCGTGTCGATGCAGTGTGCAAGCAGGTCGCCGGTAACGCCGGAACCCGCCGAGGCCACTTCGAGACGCCATGTAGAGGTGCCGCCTTGGGGCACATCTGCGGAAATACACCAGTCCTGCAGGAAATTGGAACGGTAGTGATAGATTTTTCCCAGTTTCCCGGAATCCACAATGGCCTTTGCGAGTGAAACCGCGGGCACGCGGCGATAGTTGTACCAGACCGTATTGGCAACACCGGCCTTTTCAACTGCCGCTGCCATCTCTTCCGCTTCGGCGGTGTTCATGGCAAGCGGCTTTTCGCACAGTATCATCTTGCCCTTCGCCGCGGCAGCCAATGCAATTTCGCGGTGGCGATCATTGGGCACACAGATGTCCACAGCATCAATGTCGTCCCGGTCGAGCAGGACGTTATAATCGGTTTCTACAGAGGCGTAGCCCCACTGATTAGCAAAGGAAGTGGCATTATCCTTGTTTCTGCCGCAAATCGCCTGCAACACAGGCTTGTATTTCAATTCGGGGAAAAAGTCCGCCACCCGCTTGTAGGCATTGGTATGGGCGCGTCCCATGAAGCCGTACCCGATCATTCCAATTCTAAGTGCTGTCATTGTAGTATTCCTTCCTTATTCCTGCCACCCGTGGGCGTTGCGCACTTCCACCATTGCTGCCAGAATGTCATTCCACGTCTGCGGATTCATCATGATTTCGTTTGAGAACATACAGCCATCCCAGCAGAGATGGCGTATCTTTTGGGTAACGTTGCCCTCTTCATCACGCAACCAGAAACCGGCGTATTTTGTAATGTCCAGTTTTCCGTTCGGATCATTGGGCAGGCAGTGCTTGCCTGTTTTGTCATGACTGCCCGAACCCTTGACTGTGGCATCATTCTGGGCAACATGGAAGTCCAGCGTCCAGGGACGCAGTGCACCGGCTACCTGCTTATAGGCAGCGTCAAAGGTTGCTGTGTCACTCCAGTCAAATCCTTCTGGCAACAGCGCATCTTCGGGAGCATTGACGCCCAACAGGTAAAGCAGGGTATGGGCCATATCCGCCTGAAACCCCAGCGTGTCAGGACGATCCACCAGTTCCAGCAACTGCACCATTTTTTTCCAACTGTGCATGCCCGCCCAGCAGACTTCGCCTTCCGCCACAAGTTTTTCACCACTGTCTGCGGCAATATCGCACGCCTGACGGAATGTTTCTGCAATACGCTTCTGGTTGCCTTCCGGATCCGCCGCCCAGGAACCGGGATCAACAGCGGAGTCAATACGGATAGCGCCATTGGGACGAATGCCCAAGCCCCGCAATATCTTCCCGATACGACAGGCTTTTGTCACCTGTTCCAGAAATTTCTTGCGGCCTTCGCCTTCATCCATCGCGGAGCCACCGCCTGTGGGTTCCCAAACAGGCGCCACAAGCGAACCAATTTCCAGGCCCCGTCCACTAATATTATCGGCCAGCGCCTTTAGACCGTCTTCAGAGAGATCGATACTCACGTGAGGATCGGAAAGAAACAGGTCTATACCATCAAACTTAACCCCGTTTACCTCGGCAGCGGCGGTCAAATCCAGCATTTTATCGAGACTGATCGGCGGCTCGCTGTCGTCGCCTTTCCCAACCAGTCCCGGCCATGCGGCATTATGCA
>CAZBNU010000195.1:0-7758 GCA_964493075.1 uncultured Nitrospirales bacterium
AACTGAAGCGCAGGCTTTTGCATTTGCCACACCTGCATTAGGATATTTGGGATATCCATCAGATCGGGAAGACTATTTAATGAAAATAGTTAATATAATAAACAATAGTGAAAGTAATAATGCGCTTGAAGGTACGAAATGGTTTATTAGGAAATATGTAACAGTTGATGGAGTTTCTTACCGAGGTTCGCCATTCTTGATGACATTATCTGCCGCAACTGGTGCTATAATCAGCATTTCGAATACCCCGCCTACTTTGCCTGAGAACACAATGAATATACAAGTCTCCTATGCTGATGCCCGGCCAGCAGCATTGAACTGGATTAACGACAATTTTTTTGGTTCTCTTACCGGAGACCCAGAGTCGGGCACGATTGTTATTGCGCCGAACGTGAATAAATTCGAGATAGGTAAAGAGCAAACCGAAGCTCTGAAAACGTATTATTGTTGGGAAGTACCCTTTATCTGGCGCGATTCCATGTCAAACACACAGATAGAAAGTGTTGTCTGGGTAAACATTGAAACAGGTGTAGCTGTCGGTGCTGGTATATGATGGGACTTCCTAGGACAATATGTGTACTTATACGCGTAGGAAACTAGGGACAGCGGAACCGTTGAAAAAAACATTTTGTATTCGCAAGAGGTTTCCATGTCCTATCCTGCTATCAGGATATCTCATGTTGCCACAAGAAGCAGCCTCGCATATAACCGATTTCCAATAGCAAACTTGATGCAGGGGTTCACAGACGAAAGGAAATAGTGTGATGAAATATCTCCTACTTGTAACAGCCATTCTCGTGGGTGTGATTGCCGCGCCCAGTATGGCCGACCCTCAGCCGCGTACGGGCACTGTTAAAATTGCCAGTTTATCCTACATTCCCGTCAAGTGGGACAAGGAAGCCAATCTGCAAACCATTGAAACAATGGCAAGGGAAGCGGCAGCAGCAGGCGCGCAGATACTCATTACGCCAGAAGGCGCTTTGGAAGGGTATCTGATTGATGAATTACTGGCAAGCGATGAACGGGAACTTTGGGAACCAAAGTTCAAAGCAATCGCCGAACCGGTGAACGGGCCATCCGTGCAGCGGGTTCGAGCGCTGGCGCGCGAACTGCAGGTGGACATGGTGCTGGGTTTTCTGGAGCGTGACGGGGATATACTGCACAACAGTTGCGCATGGATTGACCACAGCGGCCAGGTAGTCCACGTACACCGCAAAACCCATGAGGCACAGCCCCTTTTTGAACCGGAATACTACCATCCCGGTCATGAGGCGAAGGCCTTTGACACGCAGTACGGACGCATGGGCATGATGATATGCTACGAACGCCAGTTTCCTGAAGTGGCGTTGGCCCTGGCATTGGACGGCGCCCGCGTACTGATCAACCCCTCCTATGGATCCCGTGGCGAGTGGAATACAGTGATGCTCAGAACCCGCGCACGGGACAATGAGGCCTGTCTCATTTTCACCCATCCCAAACAAACCCTGGTGATCTCGCCGGGCGGCGAACTTATTGCGGACGTGGATAACGAACAGGGCGCGGGCATTGTATATGCCGAATTGAAACTACCCCAAAAGCCACCAGAAAAACTCACCAGAAGAAGGACGGAACCCTACGCGGAAAAGATTCTGGAATACCTACCCGGCACTGATCAGCGCCTTGCAAAGCCCGGTCATCTTCGCGTGGCAGCCGTGCAAATGCACTCCGGCCATGATCTACAGAAAAATACAGCCGCCATTTGCGAACATCTGGCGCAATGCGTTCAGAAAGGCGTCCGGGTCGCAGTCTTCCCTGAATGCGTCACCTCCGGTTATTTCAAGGAAGACATCCCCGGTTACAGCGAACAGGATTTTCTGCGCGCCGAAAGAGCAATCGCACGCGCCTGCAGGCAGCAAAAGATTTTCGCCGTGATCGGCACGCCTTATTACGAGGAAGGGCAGCGCTATAACATGGCGCTTGTGATAGACGATACGGGAAAAACCATTTTTCGTCAGGCAAAAATTAACCTCGTCGGCGGCGACCGGCCCTGGGCGGAGCCCGGCAACCGCCTGGGACTATTCCGCATTGACGACCACCTGTGTTCCGTGCTGATATGCCACGATTCGCGCTATCCCGAACTTGTCCGCCTGCCTGTCATCAAGGGCGCACGCCTGGTCTTCTATTTGTCCTGCGAAAGCGACATTTTCCAGGAGGAAAAAATTGAACCCTATCGTGCGCAGGTAGTGGCCCGTGCCGTGGAAAACAATATCTATATTGTGCAGGCTAATACGCCGCAGCGTCTTGAACCACGGGAAGGATCTCATGGGCAAAGCAGGATTGTGGACAACAAAGGCACACTGATTCAGGAAGCCTCCATATTCGGCGAAGAAGTACTCATTGAAGACCTGGACATAAGCAGCGCCAAAGGCAGTACCGCACTCCAAAGCCTAAACGCACCGTTCCTGAACAATTGGTGGAATCAAGGTTTAGAACTGGTCACCATTCCTGAGTAAGTATTGCGGTAACCACCTATACGTCGCAACAACAATAAAAAAAACAGTAACTGTTGATCAGCAACCCTTTATATTTGGGAAAGAAACAAAACATTGCATCTTTAGTGTGAATTTCAGTAACATTACGAACATTGTGTAGGATATGCATTGTGCAGGGTTAATCCTCTTGTGATTGCATCTAACCGTAATGGACTTTCGCAGGGGATAAGTACGTCTCACAGAGACAAAGAAAGGAAATCTATGTATACGAGGACATTCGTGGGTATTTTGGTTGTTGCTTTGATTCTTGTGCCAATGGCGCACGCAAATCCATTGAATGCAGTCAAGAAGGCTGTGGGAGATGTAGGCGGTATTGTTGCTGGTGATGCTCCCGCTGCGGCATCTGCTGCAAGCGCAGGTTCCAGCGGTGGAGGCGGCGCCAGGCCCGGCGTGAAAAAGCACGACTCCTATCCTCCCGGCGTTGCCTTCGCGTCACTGCTGAATGGCATCACCTACCGCAACGAAGAGGGCAAGATCACTCTGGGGCATATCAATGCAACCTTTCTGTCCGATGACGCCAAAGGATACATTATCCTTCGCAAGGCCGATGGTGCGGAACTGTATAAATGGGACTGGGAAGTGGATACCTTCCACAACAACAAGCCCTATTATCTGATGGGCATCAAAACGACCACCGACTTGCGCACAGGCGAAGTAGTCTTTGATGGATGGCTGCCGGTCAATGAACCGGGAAACTACGTCCTGGATTTTTATCTTCCCGACGAACACTTCTATTCCTATTCGTTCAGTATATCCAAATTGACCGGTGATGACCCCTTCGCCAGCAAAGATCGCATGTTCATGGACGGCGACTGGGAAAAGTGGGCATATATGTTTTACCATGCCGCCGACCCGGAAAAATCACTGGCATGGAAGGTGTGGCTCCGTAACAAGAGCACGGGAAGTGACCGTGATGCAAAACCGAAAATCGAAGTGAAACGCGGCGGCGAGTTGATATGCATCGGACGGGACATCACCATTACGCTACAACCCACTTGGAACCGCTTTGAGTTTGACCTGGTGTTCCCGTCGGAAAGCGTGACCAGCGGCCAATACTTCAAAGCAAAAGACCTGCTTAAACAAGATGGCGATTATACACTCACCATGAGCCTTGATGATGAAGTACACGGAGTATGGAAGTTCGCGGTGGAAGGCGGTAAATTCAAAACCGTCGGACGCGCCGCACGGGGACAAGCCGACCCGCTGACTTTTATTGAAGGGGGTCAGGACGCCTTCTGGTTCTGCATGGAATAGCAACAAGAAAATATAGGGCAGCAACCTCTCCAATAGGGATGGGTTGCTGCCTTTTTTTTCATAGTCTCATTTGGAATTTTGGATACGACTCTGGACAACACCAATCTGGATTTGGCAGATGGCGAGAGCAAGAGCATCGGCGGCATCATCGGGCTTGGGGCATTCAGCGAGGTTCAGTAAACGCTTCACCATTTCCTGCAGTTGTTTTTTATCTGCCCGTCCGTAACCGGTGACAGCGACCTTCATTTCCGTGGGACTGAATTCACTCACCTGACAGCCTGTCTGCGCTGCCGCAAGAAGGAGTATGCCCCGTGCCTGCGCCACGGTAATGCCCGTAGACACATTCTGCTTGAAGTAAAGTCTCTCAATGGCAACCGCGTCGGGCTTGTACTCCGTGAAGAGTTCACAGGTGCGATCATAGAGTTTATGGAGCCGTTTGTGGGTGGGTTCCGAAGGAGAAGTACGTATCACACCATGTGCAACATGCTGTAGTCGGTTGCCCCGGCCATCAACAACGCCATACCCTGTCAGTGCGCTTCCCGGGTCAAGCCCAAGGGCGCGCACGTCATTCGTCCATGGCTTCCGCCATGGCCTCGTCTGTGATATTCAGGTTGGAGAAGACATTCTGCACATCGTCGTGGTCTTCTATTTCTTCGAGCAACCGAAGATTGGACCTGATCAGTTTGCCTTCGAGATCAACCAGCGTCTTCGCTTCCATGTTCAGCTTCACTTCTTCCGCTTTCACGCCCATGGATTCCAGTTTTTCGGCGACCACATGGAGCTGATTGCTGGCAGTAAGTATCTCGTAAACATCACCTTCCGTGTCCACATCTTCCGCCCCTGCTTCGATAGCCTTGTCAAAGATTTCCTCTTCGCCAAGTTCTTCTTTGGAAACGGTAATCACACCGCGGGGATCAAAATTCCAGGTCACTGCGCCCGGCTCGGCCATGGCGCCACCCAATTTTGTGAGCATGTGACGGATTTCGCCAAGGGTGCGGTTCTTATTATCTGTGAGCACATCTATCAGCAGTGCCACGCCACCGGGACCGTAAGCCTCGTAACGCGATTCTTCGTAGCTCACACCCGGTAACTCGCCAGTACCTTTTTTGATGGCGCGGTCTATGTTGTCGCTGGGCATATTTGCCGTGCGACTGGCCATCAACACAGTACGCAGGCGCGGATTAGCAGCCGGATCGCCACCGCCCAACCGTGCCGCCACGGTGATTTCCTTGGCGAGTTTTGAAAATATTTTACCGCGTTTAGCGTCAAGCGCGCCTTTTTTGCGCTTAATCGTACTCCACTTGGAATGACCGGACATAAGGTGATTCGTCTCCGTAGTAAAAATTGAAAAACAAATGTTCAACCCTGCAGGACTTCGTATTATAGCATTTGAGAATGGTTTTACGCAATACATTAGGAAATATGCAGATATGCGATCATGGAAAAACGCAACGAATTCCCGTAACTGCAAAGGACGTTAATAGCCTGTTTCCAAGGCATCAATTTCACGTTCGATGCGTTGCCTGTTTTCCCACTCTGAACCGCGTTCTTTCCAAAAAGTCAAGGCGCTCTGGGCCTGGGGAGTCGGTGCGCGCAAGTCCACAATGGTGGGCGACACAAAAACAAGCAGGCTCGTAATTTCCGCATCTGACTTGCGGCTTCGGAACGGAATCCCCAAAAGGGGAATGTTTCCAAGTACAGGCACACGCCGCTCTGATTTTCTCACAGCGCGGCTGGTAAGACCACCTATAACCAGGGTAGTACCATCAGGCACATACACAATACCCGTTTGCTGGCGTGAAGAGAAAACAGGCAAATCCACACCTCGCAGATTGTCAATACGGCTAATATCAGAGACTTCCAGTTGCTCAATGTTCAACTGAATATAGTCGTTAGGCATAACCGTGGGCGTCAGCGACAGGTTCACCCCCACATCCTGCCAGTTTACCTGCAATTCAGGAACGCCTTTGGGATAGGTAACGTCCTGGTAAGGGATTTGACCGCCCGCCTTGATGGTAGCAGGCATGCCATTCGCAACCAGCAACTCCGGCTTGGAAATGAGATCAACGTCGGTGCGCTTCTCCAATGACTGAAAGAAGCCGTCAATCGTACCCGCGTCAGTGGACAGGATGCTAAACTCCATGCCTGCCCCGCGGACGGTTGACAAACCATCGGCTAGGTTGTTATTCAGGTCGGGACGCAATGGCGCACCGAACAGAGTAGCATCGGGAAAAGGCATGGTCGCAGTGCCAAACCGTTCCTCAACATTTAGTGTGTTTGTGGTAACCTGCTGTACGGAACCTGACTGCTCCTCGCCACGAACAAAACGCGTAAAATTCAGGTTGGCGCCAATATCGCGAATACCCTTTTCGTTGGTCTCGCTGATCCACACCTTAACCTGTACCTGGCGGATGTCCGCCTTGGCGGGAGGGGCTTCCGCTGCAGGCGCTGGGGCAGCGGCAGGCGCCGCTTCCGCAGGGGCATCCTGCGCCAGAACGTTGGGAGCAATCGCCAAAAAGAGAATGCCCAAAAGGATAATGCTGAACGATATTTTTTTCATTAGTCACGCCCTCCAAGACTGCCACCCACCCCCAGGTTGGATTCATCACCGGTCAGCGTGTCAATGAAATCACCGATAAACCGTGGGGAACCCTTCGGCGCAATAACTTCCTCTTCCCCTTCCGCCGCCTCTGCGGTTGATTCTTCCCCTACGTCGCCAAAGTCGCCGAAACCTTCAGCAACCGTATATGACTTGCGCCACATATCCGCTTTAACAAGGAAAACAAGTTCTCTGCGTGATTCCTGTTCGTCGCGGTTGCCCAGCGTGGAAGCAAGGGGGATTTTAGGGGTTTCAGACATCGGAGAAAGACGGTTTACGAGATTGTTAATCATGTTCTCGCTCTGGGTCAGCCAGGGAAGCGTGGAAAGATTCTTGTGTTTGGTGTTGCGATATAGTCCGCCGAGAATAAGCACCTGACCACTGCGCACCCACACGGTGGTTTGCATGCTCCTTGATATAAACTCAGGAACACTGATTGCATTGGTGGCGCGGGTGAACACACTGCCTGAGGCAGCGATGCTGTCATCCAGCGCCACGGTGATGCGCTGGCCTTCTTCATTGATCTCCGCACTCAGGTTAAGCTGAACGTAGACATCTTCAGTGGTGTTTGGATTGTTATCTTCGTCCACCACCTGCAACGCGCTCACCGTCAACATAACCCCCGTATCCCGAAAGTCAGTGGTCTGCACGGTTGTGGAACCTACCACCACCGTCTTTTCATAAGGTATTTTCTGGGTTGTCGCTATTTTGGTAGGTGTGGGAGCGCCTACCGGCACCATCACTTGGGGTTGCGAAAGAATAAAGGCACGGTTTTGATCGATAAGCGCCTGGAGGACAACCTCAAAATCACCGTAATAAGTCGTAAGGCGGTCCAGGAAAAGCGTTATGCCCGACGAGGTGCTGGGAAACGCCAGGGAGGCGGCACTGATGATACCTTTGCCTGTGGCTACCTGACCGTAGGGCCGGGGTTGCAAACGCTGCTTGAAATAGGCGCTCAAACCCATTTCCGACCCCTTGGAGGTCTGGAATTCAATGATTTTGACCGAAACATTGACCTGCTGCTGTTCCTGTGAAACAGCAACCATACTGAATAGGACTGCCAGTATTATGATGCTTGTGTGATGCTTCATTATCAGTATAATCCGGTCTAAGGCCGAAATGTTCCCAAACATTCATGACGGGCTACGTTGTGGATATTATCAAACTGGGAAAATTGCACACTGAACGCACGTACTTCACCGGGGCGAAGCGTACCAAGGTTGACGGTTTTGGTGTCATAGACCATGTGTCCAAAACCGTAAATGGTGGTTATAATCCTGACATCTTCCAAGGCACGCTGACTCTGGTTAACCGCCTGACCGGTTACATTGTAGTAGCGTTGATTTGAAGTGGCGGGCCACCCTTCAAAGCGCC
>CAZBNU010000196.1:0-7694 GCA_964493075.1 uncultured Nitrospirales bacterium
ATAACCCAAATTTTAATTATGGCGAATTCGCCATAATTTAAGAATACTCTTGCGTAATCTGCGAACAAAAAAATGAACTACAACAAGGAGATCAGGCATGTTAACTCAGAAGACAACAACCCTCATTGGACTGTTGGTAGTCCTCGCGGCATTTTGTGCCACTGCGGAGGATCCTTTTATGCGCGGGCCGGGGGAACGGCGGTGGGAACCGGTAGCGGATACGGTGTATCTGCAGGAGGTAGGCAGTCAGGTGAAGACGGAGGTGCCTGTGCTTTCTGTTGCCTGGTTTGAAGGTGAGTTATATGCGGCAACAGAAGCAGGTATTTTGAAATTATCGGGTGAGGAACTGGTTCCGGATGGGGATGCGCCGGATGGGATTGAGCGGTTGCGCGTGTTGGATGGCGCGTTGTGGGGCATGGGCAAGTCGGGACTATACCGTTTTGATGGGTATAGCCTGGAACAGGTTAGCGACGATGCCTTTGTGGATGTGTGTCTGTTGAACGGTGTGGTTCATGCCGCTACGCGCATGGATGTATATCGTTATGAAGATGGAAAACTGGTTTCGCTGGAACCGGAGGACGGGTTCAAGTCCACGAACACCACGTATATCATGGAAGACGGCACGCAGATTCTGCCGCGTCCGGAAAAACTTGGGCCCATCCTGCGCATTGCCGCCTATAGCGGTACGCTTTATTGTCTGCGTCCGAACGGGCTGGTGCTGCTTGACGGCGACACGGTGGAACCCTGTGTTGCGGACTGGGGACTGCCGCCGGCCATGGAGATGCGGGACCTGCTGTCTCTGGGCAGCCGCCTGTTCATCGGCACGCCAAAAGGTGCCGGAATACTGCGCGGCATGGCGCTAACCACCTTGGACGGTAAGGGCGGGCTTCCCTACGAAGACATAACCTGCATGGCGGAAGGTTTTGGTGGCGATGTGTGGTTTGGCACGACCTGGGGCGCTATCCGTTATACAAACGACGACTTCCACTACTTTGCTGGAGATCGTTGGCTGCCCAATGATACGGTGAACAACATTGCCGCCTCCAATGACACGGTGTATATTGCCACTGATAGCGGTGTCGGCATTATCCGGTACGAACCCTACACACTGCATAAGAAAGCCACGTATTACGAACGGGCCATGGACGAATGGGGTTTCAAACGGCTTGGCTTTACCCAGAAGGTCTGGTGGGACAATGGCAAGAAAATCTGGGTGCGCGAGATCACCGATAACGACGGCGGCAACACGACCCATTACATGGCGGCCATGATGTATAAATATGCGGTTACGGGCGATCCGGACGCGCTGGCAGCGGGGATAGACGCCTTTAAGTCTCTGGTCTGGCTGGAAGACATCACGCCCATCGAAGGGTTCCCGGCGCGTTCGATATGGTGCAAGGGCGATGTGGGCGACAGGGCGGAACACGGTTCCGGCGGCCTGCCTGCACGGTGGTATCCGACGCCAGACGGCAACTTCTACTGGAAAGGCGACACGTCGAGCGATGAGGTCGGGTCGCACTACTATGCCATGGCCGTGTTCCATGCACTGGCTCCGGACGGTCCGGAAAAGGAACGGGCAAAATTACACGTGGAACGGATCACCCGGCACATTATCGAAAACGGCTGGAAGATTGTAGACATGAACGGCGAACTGACCCGCTGGGGTCGGTGGGACCCGGAATACCTGTACCGGCCTTACGGGATGTATGCCCGCGGCCTGAACGGCATGGAGATACAGGCCTATGTAACCACCGCCATCGGTCTGCTGGACGACGATTATTTCCGCGACGCCCTGCAGCAACTGGTGGATTTGCGCTATCCCGAGTATACGGTACGCCAGAAACTGACGTTCCCGCCGGACTACATCACTACCTGGGACGACCGGCTTTCCTTTCTGTCCTACTACCCGCTGAACAAATTCGTGGAGTCGGATCACCTGCGTTCCATTTATCTGCGCAGTCTGGAACGCAGTTGGGAAGTGAAACGCATGGAAAAACATCCCTGGTTCAATTTGATGTACGGCATGATGACCGGCAACGACTGCGAACTTCCAGAAAGTGTGGGTTCGCTGCGTGAATGGCCGCTGGATTTAATCAACTACGGGTATCACAACTCCCACCGCGCGGATTTGTATCCGGAACCGAATTATGTGCCCTATTCCATTGGTCTCGACACGCCTGCGCCAAAATCCATGTCGCCCCGCGAAGGAAGCCCCAACAGACGGCTGCAACTTGATAGCGGCGGCGGACGACAGGCTGATCCCCCGAACATCTGGCTGGAGACCTACTGGATGGGCCGGTACTTCGGGTTTATCGAAGCGCCTGAAACAGATGATCCCCATCTTATTGCCATCGAGGATACGCCTGTGCAGCAACGCGGTGCAGCGCCGTATGTTGGTCCAGCACGACCCTTCTGATCTTTAAGACGGTTGCGATATTCTTTTGTGAATGCCCCGTAGGGTGAAGTATACTACGCGTAGTATTTCTTCCGTTTACACTACGGGGTGTCACAGTGTTGTAGAGAAGGGTGTTTTTTGTGAAACAGCGCAATACCATATATGACATAGCCCAACAGGCGGGGGTTTCCGCAAAAACCGTCAGTAAGGTAATCAATAACAAGCCCGGTGTCGGACAGGCTACACGCGATCGCATCCAACAGATCATTCAGGATGTTGGCTACCACCCCCACTATGGGGCGCGAACGCTGCGCAGCCAAAGCAGCAATTGCGTGGGTGTCACCGTGGCGCCGCCACTGGGAATGGTGCCGCTGAGCGGCGACTTCCTGCTTTGGCTTTTTGCAAAACTGTCCGAGGTATTCTCCGCACAAGGCGCGTATCTTGCTTTCGATATGGCGCCAAGGCAGGGGCCTGCGCTGGCTGGCGACTATGGACGCGGTGTATGGGAACGCCTGTACGATGTATGCCTTGTTGTAGGGCCATTACGCCTTGACGACGTCGTACTGCCTCGCATCCATGCTGCGGGCATCCCGTATCTTTCTCTGGGCAGGCTGGATACACTTCCCAACGGCAGCACTGCCTCTGTGGACTTTTTTGACGGTGCTTACAAAAGCACCCACTTCCTGCTGGAACGGGGTCACCGCCGCATTGCCTTTCTTTCGGCATTCGAGGGATACCAGGCAGGATTTGACCGTATCCGCGGGTATGAACAGGCGCTGCTTGATTATAATGTACCTGTGGATGAAAGCCTGATCGGCCATTTTAATCCCGAACAACACCGGCTGGCAGGCATTATGGGATCACTGATGGCGCAACCCGGCGTGACGGGGTTTGTGGATTCCAGCGTGAGCGAAGATTGCCGTGCCCTACGCACTGGCGCATCTATTGCCGGACGCAGTTTCGGGCCGGAACTGGAAACGGTGGTCTGGACGTATATGAAGGATGCCGCCGTGCTTCCTGAAGCCGCCGCACATCTCTGGGCGCCCGTGCGGGAATCCGCAATTGAGGGTGTTGAACGACTGGCACGCTGGGCGGCAGGAAACGGAGAAGGCCCCATCCAGGTACTCTACAAGACCACCCTCACCGACGCCAATCATCGGCTTGCTGTGCGCAAACCCAAACGGCTTTTTGATTTGCTGTGAGATATTTATCGGGACATTGCCCGGAGGAGGGACATTCCTGTCCCCAGGAATGTCGCATACTGGGGACAATCCCTTGCGATTCGGGGGACAGGAATGTCCCCCCTCCGTCGGCATGACGTCGAAACGGGAAATTCATTGCATAAAGAGGTGGCAGGCGATCCCATGGTCGCTGCTGTCGCGGGAAACACGGGTGGGCAGTGTATTCAGGCAGCAATCCATCCGTTGAGAACAGCGCGGATAGAAGGGGCATCCGTCCACGCTGCTGCTGTTTTCCCCTTCCTCAACCGCCTGTATCTTGTCGCCCCAGCCACGCGAGGGATCGGGTTCGGGAATGGAATTGATAAGCAGTTGCGTGTAAGGGTGTTGCGGATTACCGAGCACCACATCCACCGGGCCGCTCTCCACCTGCGCTCCCTGGTAGAAGATGTGGATGTCGTCGCAAATCTGATAGGCCGTGCTGAGGTCGTGGGTGATGTAAAGGAAGGAGATTCCCTGTTCATCGCGCATGCGTAGCATGATGTCGAGTATGGTCGAACGCAACGAGGCATCCACCATGGACACCGGCTCGTCGGCAACAATCAATTTCGGTTCCATTAGACAGGCACGGGCAATCATGATCCGCTGGCGTTGACCGCCGCTAAGTTGGTGCGGATGCTTCCCCAGCACATCATCGCTGCGCAACCCCACCGTTTCCAGAGCAGCCTCCATGCGATCCCGCGCTTCCCTGCGGTTTGCGGCCAAGCCGAAGCGTCTCATCACCAGATGAAAAATATGGTCCACATGATAGAAGGGATTGAATATGGCATAGGGGTCCTGAAAAATCGCCTGCACATTCCTGCGGTATTCGAAGCGTTCCTGCCGCGGCATGGCAGCAACATCGCGTCCCTGAAACAGCACCTGTCCCGAGTCCAGCCGCACAAACCCCAGCACTGCGCCCGCGAGCGTGGATTTGCCGCTGCCGCTCTCGCCCGCCACCGCCGTAATACGCGCCGGTTTCTCAACAAGGGAAAGCGACACGTCACGAAGCGCAGTAACCCGCCGTCCCCCGCTGAGAAAGCCGCCGCCGTAGACTTTGACGGCGTTGCGTACTTCGAGGAGAGGTATGGACTGGATGGACGGTGTGGACATTTTACGGTGTGGCACTCCTCTCTTCGGTTATGGCGTAACAGGCGGCCTGATGCCGTTCGCCGTAGTGCTGGAGTGGGGGCATTTCTTTGGTGCATAGGGGCATAGCCTTGGGACAGCGGGGTGCGAAGGGACAACCAGGCGGCAAGTGCCGCAAGTCCGGCGGGCCGCCGGGGAATACGCGCAATGCTTTTTTCACTTTGATGGACGGCACTGATTCTATGAGTTGTTGCGTATACGGGTGCAGCGGCGTTTTGAACAATACCGGCGTGGACGCAATTTCCATCATGTGCCCGGCGTACATGACGGCGACACGATCAGTCAGCTGCGCCATGAGTCCCATGTCGTGGCCAATAAGAATCATGGAATTGCCCAGGGTCTGCTTGATGTGAATGAGGCTTTCGGCCACCAGCCGCTGCACCACCACGTCGAGGGCGCTGGTGGGTTCGTCGGCGATGACAAGCGGCGGATTGAGCGCTACCGCCATGGCGATGCACACGCGCTGCTTCATGCCGCCACTGAGTTCGTGGGGATAGAGTTTACGCACATTCTCAGGCAAGCCTACCATCACCAGCAGTTCTGAAATACGCGCACGCAATGCCTTGCGGCCTCCGGCATTTATGTGCGCCGTAATGGCGTCGGCCATCTGTTTTTCCACGGTCATGATGGGGTTCATGGCGTTCATGGCGCCCTGGGGGATGAGGGCGATCCCGCGCCACCGGAACGCACGCAATGCCGATGCGCCCAGTTCCATGACATCCGTTCCGTCCACCACCACACTGCCGCCCACCACACGCCCGGGCGTCTGCAGCAGGCGCAGCATGGCCATAGCGGTCGTGGTTTTGCCGCACCCCGATTCGCCCACCAACCCGAGGGTTTCGCCGGTGTGAACCTCGAAGTTCACCTTGTTCACGGCAACAATGGGCGCAGGATACACGTCATAATGAACGGTCAGGTCCTTTACGCTGCACACGATGTTGTTGTCAGGAGTCATCCGGCGCCTCCCGAACCGCGCAGCCGCGGATTCACCAGTTCGTCCAGACCGATGGCGATGAGGAACAGGCCGGTGAAAATAATCATGAGCATGAGTATGGGCAGTCCCCACCACCACCACATGCCGCGCAGAATGGCCGCGCCGCGAATGGCATAGAAGATGGTCATGCCCAATGTCGGCACACGGCTCGGCCCCAGCCCCAACGCTTCGAGGCCCGTAGCGGCGAGAATGTTGCCGGAAACGCTAGCAGTAAAACTGGCGGAAATGAAGGCCAGCAGGTTCGGCAATAATTCACAGACCAGTATATCCGGTGTGGACGCGCCGGACAGGCGCGCCATCTGCACATAGCCCCGTTCCCGTAGGGTAAGCACCTGGGACCGGATAAGCCGCGTTGCGCCGGGCCAGGCGAACAGCGCCAGCAGCAGCCCCATACTTTTGATATCTATCTCAGAGACATAGGAAGAGATCACAATCAACACCGCCAGGGACGGGATGGTGATAACAGAATCAGAGCAAATCCGGATGAGCGTATCCACCCAGCCGCCCATGAACCCGGCCAACATGCCCAGCAGCGTGCCTACGGCAATGCCGATGGCGGCAGCGATCAATCCGATGAGTAGCGAGTTGGGCGTGCCTGTAAGCACCAGCGCCAGCATGTCGCGTCCGCTGCTTTCGGTGCCAAGCGGATGCGCCAGTTGTCCCGGCTCGAATCCCGGTCCCGGTACATCGAATCCCACCGGCGGCAGGTTCAAGGGACACGATGCCACCCGCGCCAGGGTCACGTCCCAGAAAAGCCGTCCCACCACGGTGAACAGCAACACCCCGACGATCAGCACGATCCCGGCAATCAGCTTGCCGTTCAGCCAGGTGTAACTGCTCCGTGAAACGGTGGCAACTTTTTCCGGGGTATGTTCAGTTTCGCTCATAGGAAATTCTCGGATCGATGAACGGATACAACAGGTCAATAATGAATACGGCAATGGCCACGCCGCAGATCAATACAAATACAACGCCCTGAATGAGGGGATAGTCGTTGTTGACAATGCCCTGGTAGAGTAGATAGCCCATGCCGGGGTAGGTGAAGATATATTCCACAATGATGGATCCTCCGGCAATAGCGCCGACAGACAAGGCCAGCGCGGTCACCTGCGGCAGGATGGCGTTGCGCACACCGTACATCCAGAAGATGCGGCTTGGACGCAATCCTTTTGCCTGGGCCAGCACCATGTAATCCTCGCCGGCGTTGGTGATCATCATGGCGCGCATACCCAGCGCCCAGTAGCCCATGCTGGTGACCACCACGGCGGCAGCCGGTAAAATTCCATGCTCAATAACACTGGAGATAAAGGCCCAGGAAAATTCGGGGGAAAGACCGCGTCCGTAGGCCCCGGCGAATGGAAGCCAACGCAGCCCGAAGGCAAAAATGTAGATCAGCAAAATGCCCAGCATGAACGCCGGAATGGAGGTAAAACACAGGGTCATGGGCAGGAAAATGCGTATAAGTTTTGGCGTGGGCCGCCACCCGATCAACGCGCCGATGGCGATACCGATGACAAACGAAATACAGGTGGCAATGCTGAGCAGGCCCAGCGTCCAGGGCATGGAACGCAGAATCATATCTTCAACCTCTGTTGGAAAATAGGCCATGGAATAGCCGAGCCGGAATCGGAAGGAATTGCCCATGTAGCGCAGGTATTGGATATGCAGCGGCGCGTCCAGTCCGAACCGCTCGCGCCACACCTCTATTATCTGCTCGCTGTTTTCCACGCGCCCCGCCTGCATGGTCAGCCGCGACACCATCGCCGAAACCGGGTCACCGGGCGCAAGACGGGGTATGATGAACATGAGGGTCAACCCCAGCCATACGGTAACCACCAGCATGGCAAAGCGCCGTATCAGATATCCTTTGGTGATGCCGCGCACAGGATTGTATTCCTTATTATTCAGACGCCGCCGCGGGCGCTGGTTCGTTCTTATG
>CAZBNU010000197.1:0-7687 GCA_964493075.1 uncultured Nitrospirales bacterium
TCACCGAAAGATAGGGGGTGGCGATATCATTGCTCACAACAAACAGTACTTCCTCATGATAGGCGGCAGTCTGCGGCGCATACTGAACAGGCACTGCAACGATTTCCCCTGAACCAAGGGTTAACGGCAAATCGAAAGGCAGCGGCACAGAAAAGGGTTCGCCGGTTAGCGAAAAGCCAGCCTTGCCGATCGGTAGGGCTTCTTCCAAAGGAGGCGGCGCTCCCACAGAAATCCGGTCAACATAATAAATGGTTTCAGGCGAATCATTGCCGCTGTAACCGCCAACCCCCACAACACCCGCTTCAAGGGGCGACGGGTCATCAACCTCCCACAACAGATTTCCATTGGCGTAGACCTGGAGGGTACCGTTGTTAACGCCAAGAGTCACTACATTCATCCCGTCCCCGCTATTGAGATATGGGGTATTCGTCCAGGGCTGCAGCCATGAATAAAATCCTTCATACAGTCTCATAAGATAACAGTCGCCGTGGCCATTAACGCCGACAAGGTAGGCGCTTCCGCTGAAGGTCGCGAGATTGAAATCCTCCGAGGCGCACATGATGATAAAAGCTGTCCAGTCCGGGCTTCCTGTTCTGCGCATGCGTACTGTTACTGTAGCATCCTGCCATACTTCTCCTCCATACAGAGATTGCAGTGTTGCTTCGTACTGTTGCGCCCAAGCCCGGTATTCTCCGGCCTCAACCGACCAGTGGTCCGGATTGGCCGTCACCCAGTCCTGCGCCAGCCCATCTTCAAAATCTTCCGTGTACCAGCCGTGCAAAAACATGTCTTCAATGACGAGAGTATGCAAGGCATCGGTATTTTCCAGATACACAAAGGCCTCCCGCACTTCATCCACCGGTATGCTTCCAAAGGGCAGTAGCAGGTCGTCTTCCGGCACTACCGAGTCGGTAATCCGGATGGCGCCCGGCCGCACCTTCACCTGCAACACCACCCGCCGTTCCTGGGAAAAACCGTTGTCCTGATTCGTGAAAACCAATGCGGCCCGGTAGGTGCCCGGCAGCAACAGTTGCGCTTCGGCATTCAGGGTTGCCACAACTTCTTCCTGCGCCAACCCGGGAAGCACACCGCTGCCCGGCGCTACCTCCAGCCAGGAAGCGTCTGACGACACCTGCCAGTTTCTTTCTGTATCGGAGCGGTTTATTAGCGTATAGGGTAGGGATGCTGGCGCAAAATCCCCGCCCTCATATCCTGTAATCTCGGCATCGCTTCCCGGCCTTACCGCGAGATCGTCCACCAGGACACCGTGGAACGCCACATCGTCCAAATTCCATCCGGAGAAGGCATACACCCCGTCAAAAGTCTGATACCCCCAACGGATGTACACGGACGGCTGGTTGTCCGCAATCTCGCCAATGTCGTAGGAACATGCCCGCCACTGGTTATCAATGATGTATTCGTTGTCCCCCGGATTATTCCACACCCGCGTCCAGGTTTCGCCATCTTGCGACGCATCAATAGTCACCGAAGCATAAGGCGGGAAATCAGTGTTCAGCCAGCGTTGGAAAGACAGGCTGGTACTGGCGTATCCCGTGCAGTCCACCGGACCGGCTGTAAGGTAGTAGGGGCCTGCAATGATGCGTTCATAATCGCCCGAAAGATTCACCCCATACACATTTGCACCTGTGGCGCCCCTTTCCGGATCGGGATATCCGTTTTCCTCGCCGCCCAGCCCTACAGGCATGCCAAAGGCCCATTCGCCTTCAACGTTCCACCCCGGATCATTGTCCAGTGATTCTGCATAAAAACATACTGGAGCAGGCGCTTCCACGTCCAGAATAACCGTGCGCTCTGCGAGAATGCCACTGGTTTCATCCTCAAAAACAAGGGTGGCTGCGTAAACGCCCCAGGAGAAAAATCGGGCGTTGTCGTTAAGAGTAAAGTCCAATGCTGCTTCCCCTTGTGCAGCCAGGATTCCTGACAGCGGCATTGATGTTTCCAGCCAGTGAGGTAGCCCGGAAACATTCCAGGATATTGCGGCGTCACCCAGATTTCGGAGGGTAAACACACAGGTATTCGGTGAAAAGGCATCGTGCTCTACCCCAGTGAAGCGCACCGGGTCTCCAGGCGATACTACAAATTCACCGGTAGCAACGAGCAACGAAACAGGTACGGTGACCGTGCCGTCCGCGCTTCCCTGAATTGAAATCAGTGCCTGTTCAAAATGCCCGTCTGCCATGCCCGTGCTGCTTGCGGTTATTGCAACTGTGGTGTCAGTGCCCACATTCAGCGTGCCCTGCGTCGGCGCCATTTCAAGCCAGGATACGCCCGCCAGTTCAAGGGCCGCCTGCGCACTGAGCCGTCCACCAGTGCGGGTAAGGCCATCCCACTGAGGCAGCGATTCCGCACTGTCCATCAGCCACTCCTTCAACAGGTGGCACGGCGTTTGGGGCCGTAGGGACAACAACAGCGCCGCTGTGCCGGAAACATGAGGCGCCGCCATGGAAGTGCCGCTTTTCGCCCCATAGTTCGCGTTGGGTGTTGTGCTTATTATGGATACGCCGGGCGCGGCAAGGTCAACACTGTCCGCACCGTAATTACTGAACGAAGCAGGGTCGTCTTTCTGATCACTTGCGGCAATGGCGATTACGCCGTCATTGGAATAAGCCGCCGGGTAAAAGGGCATTGCGTCATTGTTACTGCCGTTATTGCCCGCCGCCGCCACGAAAAGTTGGTTTGCTTCTTCGGCAACTGCAATCATGTCCCGCATTGCCTGGCTGTATTCATCACCGCCCCACGAATTACTGGTAATGTGCGCGCCCTTGTCAAGGGCATATTCGAGGGCGCTGACGGCGTCCGCCATATATCCGGAACCGGACGAGGACAAGAATTTCAATCCCATGAGGCGCACGTTCCAGTTGATGCCGGAAACGCCGATGCCGTTGTTGCCCACGGCGCCGATGGTTCCCGCGCAATGGGTGCCGTGGCCGTGGTCGTCCAGGGGATCGCCATTGGTAATTGTGCCATCGCCATTGGTCCAGCGGGCGCCATGACGGTCACCGAAGGTCGGCGCGGGATTAACCCACATATTCGCGGCAAGGTCAGGATGGCGATAATCAATACCGGTATCAATCACGGCGACAATGATGTCGCTGCTGCCTGTGGTGGTGTCCCAGGCCGCCACAGCATCAATATCGGCGCCTGCTATGCCACTGTTTTGCCCGGTATTTTCCAGCGCCCACAATTCCCCGAACCGGGGATCATCGGGGTAACGCGCAATGGAAACCCGGTAGTTCGGTTCCACATACGCCACAGCATCATTTTTCAGGTATTCCTCGGCAACAGAACGCAATTCTTTGTGCGCCTCCACCCGCACCACCTCGGCTGCAATTCTATGGTATTCATGCACAGGCACAGCGCCCATCTTCGCATGAAGGGCGCTTTTGAGCGATTTGTCCGCATTCGGTTTAAACCCCACAAGGAGCATGTCCGTCTCATGGGTCGTTGCCCAGTTGGGAGCAACAGAGGGCGTCCCCGTCCGCGTGGAATCTGTCGGGAGAGCCTTGGTTGCAGGCGCTTCCGCAGGGGCGGCGTACACGCTCCAGTTTACCGGCCAGGTACCGATATTGTCTAAATCAAGGGAGTGCGTCTGATCACTGTCCGGCGGCAGGATGTACGACAACGATGCCGGGGTCACAGATAGACGAGGTATGCCCTTCACCTGAAAGCAGTAGGGCTCATCCCCGCCTGCAATAGGCGCTCGCACCACGTCTCCCTGCACATCTTCGCATTCCAGATAATAGCACACCGTCGCGCCTATAGGTTGCTGGGGAATATCAAAAAAATAGCCCTCGTCCCCTGTTGCTGCAAGGGTGTTTTGCCGGTAGACGCCTGCAATGCCGGTCTTCCAGAATATCTCGGCACGGGCCAATCCATGCAGACTGGTAATCAACGCCTGAACCGGATACGCTGTGTCCTCATCCGTCCTGTCAGTGAGCGGGATATGTTCAATATGGATGGGTTCATAGCCGACACCGGCGAGCGCCACTTCCACTTCAGGATCATTGGCGGCGTTGCTCGCAATAATCAACCGGTTGTAATGATCGCCAGCGGTTTCGGGAGCAAAAGCAATCTGCACCACCTGGGCCTCGCCCGGAGCCAGGGTAATGGGCAGTTCAATGGGGTCAACAACAGAAAAAGCGCCCGAAGGCGGTATCGACAGATTAAACACACCGTCCGTAACGGTTTCTTTTTCGACTGTGAACACCGGCGATAACCTTTTGTCGGTGTTTTCGGGGTGTATTGGCATAGCACTGGATTGAGAATACGCGGAGGTTGTTTCTCCTGAATCGTTTCGTGGCGGGCCCGCCATGACGTAATCAAAATAGTGCACGGACTCCGCACCCTCATTGCCGCCATAGCCGCCAACACCAATAAAACCGGGGGCCGTTATGGAGGCATCCGCACCCGTCCATACCAGTACGCCATTGACATAGGCCCGCAGCTGCGTCCCCTCTGCGCTCAATGTTACCACATTCGGTGTGCCGTCGCTGTTGAGGTGGGGACTATAGGTCCAGTTTTGCAGTACCAAAAAGACATCGCCCACCACCTTCGCCACCCAGAAGGCATTACTGCCCACACCAAGTGCGTAACCATTCCCTGTTTCTACACCCACGTCAAAATCGGCGGATGCGCGCAAAAACAACACGGTGGTGAAGGTCTGAACGCCTGTGCGCCAGGTTTCTGTGGTAACCGACACATCCCCCCAGGTTTCACCGGTGTACCGGGTATGCATCCAGGTATCAGGTTGATCGGCGCGCCCGCAATAAGCGCCTTCCACCACAGACCAGAGGGCGGGCACATCAGCCACCCACCCGGGGGCGTCGCCGTTCTCAAAGTTTTCATAGTACCAGCCACCCATGAAAATCTGGTCCACCACCAGGTCATAACGGTCATGGGTGTTTTCAATCTGTACCCACTCCGTGCGCTGCTGGTGCAGTTGGAGCACGCCAAAGGGAATTGAACCGTCTTCAGCGGACGCTATAGAATCGGTGACCTTAATCTCGCCCGTATAGGCCAAAGGGATTTGCCCGTGCATAAGACAAGGCAAAAAAAACATCGCCAAAAGGAAAACACCGCCCCTGAAGAAATGTTCCGGCTGTGATATCCCTGTTATTGCTGCCATGAATATGCTCCTTGCAAAAATGTCAACGCTGTCGCGCCACTTTAGGTGTTAGGCGCAAAAAAACAATGTGTAAACAATCCATTACCTTAGTCATTATACACGATAGCCGTGGAAGGCCGTGTTGTCTGGACCAGGCTCCCCTTAAACAACCACCACATCAAATGGATGCATTATGGTGGTTCATGCTAGAATCAATCCGGTTTCAACCCTGCAAAATGCAGAAAGGATATGTTGTGGATAGAGGGTCTCATCCCGATAATGCTCTCGTGGCCATTGTTAGCGCGTGGCTGGTGCATTTACTCACCGCCTCCGGCGCTATTTTTGGGCTGCTTGCCATGCGCGCCACCGCTGACGGGCAATACATCATGGCATTATTGTGGATGGCGGTAACTACTGCGATAGATGGTGTGGATGGCACGCTGGCGCGCAAGTTTCAGGTGAAACGGTACCTGCCCCATTTCGACGGTGCGTTACTGGACAACATCGTGGATTATTTTACCTATGTGCTGGTGCCTGCCTACTTCCTGCTCCATGTGGACATACTGCCGAAGACCTGGCAGCTTCCCGTGGCATTTCTCATTCTGCTGGCGTCGGCATACCAGTTCTGCCGGGTAGACGCGAAAACGCCTGACCATACTTTCACAGGCTTTCCTTCCTATTGGAATGTGGCGGTGTTTTATCTGTTCCTGCTGAATTGGCCGTGGCAGGTCAATGCCGCGTTGTTGATACTCTGTGCCGCTGGCGTATTTATTCCTGTGCGTTATCTGTACCCAAGCAGAACACCCATCCTTAAGCCCATCAACATCACGCTGGGACTGGTGTGGTCTTCCATGCTGCTGGTTGCGCTGAAGAGGTTTCCTGAAGGACATGAGCCTGTGGTGTTGATGTCCTTTTTCTATATATTCTATTATCTGCTTTTCAGTATATGGTTAACCCTGTGGCGAAAGCGACATCCTGAAACAGTTGAAACTTCATAGTCCCCGAAAGAAGAAATCGAGTCTGAACATGTCCCCCAAAAAGAAGTCTCCCACTCAATCCTGGCGTGTAGCGTTGTTCGGCGAAGAGTCAGAAAAACTGAAGCCGCTTTTGCTGCAGCACGAGAATCTGGAACTGGTAGCGACCAAGCCGGACATGGTGATCTGTTACGGGGGTGACGGTACCCTGCTGGCTGCGGAGATGCAATGGCCCGGCGTGCCAAAAGCGCCCATTCTTAACAGTCGCCGCGGTCATCGCTGCATTCCTCACGCGCCGGAAGAAGTGATTCGCGCACTAGTGGACAATACGCTGGTGCAAAACACCTATATGAAACTGTCGTGCGCGGTGTTTACGGGCAGGCAACAAAAAACAACCGACTTCCAGTTGACCTGCCTGAATGAGATTAACGTACACATGGGGCGCATCAACAGTGCGGTTCGGTTCAAGTTGTGGATCAATGATGAACCCTTTGACAATGGCGTTGAGATTGTCAGCGATGGCTTTGTGGTATGCACGGCCTTCGGCAGCACCGCCTATTTTAAGGCCATTACCAAGGGCATTTTCACGCGGGGTATGGGTATCGCCTTCAAAGCGACCACCTATCCGGTCAACCATCTTGTGCTGCCACAGGATGCAGAAGCACTGCTTCAGATTACACGGGGACCCGCCACGCTGGCGTTTGATAACTCCACCGAATACGTGGCCTTGGAACGGAATGATAAACTCGTCATAAAAAAACACAGACAAAGCGCCATCATCATGACCTGTGAACCCGTTACTAAACTGGATGAACCGTTTTAGTAATTGATAATTGATAATTGACAATGAGATAGTCCGATGATGGTATTGATTACTGCTGAAGCGTTACAAATCGTTATCTAATATGATGGGTTGTTAATACGGGAGATAGTGCGTTATGACAGAAACATACCTACGCCCGACCTGGGACGAGTATTTCATGGAAGTGGCCAATGCCATTGCCAAGCGGGCGACCTGTAATCGTGGACGAAGCGGCTGTGTTATTGCACGGGACTGTACCCTGCTGGTAACGGGGTATGTAGGTTCTCCCAAAGGCTTTCCCCATTGTGATGACGCGGGACATCAAATGAAGAAGATGCTGCATGAAGACGGCAGCACGACTGAGCATTGCGTGCGCACGGTGCATGCGGAACAGAATGCCATTTGCCAAGCGGCGCGTTTGGGCGTCAGCATTGATGGCGCTACCCTTTATTGCCGGATGACTCCGTGTCGGGTTTGCGCCATGCTGATCATCAACTGCGGCATCCGGCGCGTGGTATGTGAACGGCGCTACCATGCGGGCGCGGAATCGGAAGAGATGTTCAGGCAGGCGGGAATTCAACTTGATTATGTGCATGATGAAGTGCAGCCCTACGAGTGAGAAATACTGGAATTGGTGAATGGTGATATAATTTGCGTATAATGTACGTTGTGCGAGATAGTTTGCCGTTATTTCAATGTGGCGGATTCGCGAGACAATACGCTTAGTGCACAGTAGAACAGGAGGAACCGTGGCTACGAAAAGAACGATTCTGGTAGTGGATGATG
>CAZBNU010000198.1:0-7671 GCA_964493075.1 uncultured Nitrospirales bacterium
TCAGGATCACGAACACCAGCACCATCAGCAGCGAGGCGAGGGCGTCGACGAAGCCGGGCCAGAAGTCCAGCGGCCGGCGGCGGGCGAGGCGGGCCATGGCTCAGTCCGCCTTGCCGCCGCCCGCACCACCGAGCGCGGCGCCGATGGTGCGCGACAGCAGGCGCAGTTCGGCGCGCAGCTGTTGAGCATGGAAGAATTACTTGCGCAGTTCCCGAATTTACTGGCGGCCGATTTTATCGCACTTGACCTGAACGGCGACGGCTTCCTGAGTCTGCTGGAAGTACACGGCCTACAGGAAACCTGCAAGTGCGGATGTGGACGCCTCTGCTGCCGTAGCGAAATAACCCCGGTAGAAACCCTTAAAAGCCTAATCGGCGATTGGCTGCTCATCGGGTTGAGCCTGCTGGCGCTGGCTGCATTCACCAGAACGCGCCAACCCTAAACACTCTGAAATACCTATCGGGGCTAAGGCACCAAGCATCCCCCGTAGCGCCGTAGCCCCGATGGTCTAACACCAAACTTCCTTGGATGCTGTTATGATCGTAATGAAGTCAAATCCCAAGATGCAAACGCGGCATGCCGCCAGCGATAGTTTCAGGCTGATATTAATGAACAGGATACGGCAACTGTCTGGCAGCATACTACTACATGTGAAAATTACATTCGAGTCGGAACAGTTTTTTCTTTTGCCCATTTGCTGCAATACATGGTAAAGTGAGGGTGTGTTAAATGTGGTCGTAGTGTACCAGATAGGATGCACTCATAAATGTAGAGGATGTTAGTGTGCACCAAGTTCGCGAACTCTTAAGGGTACTATTTCTATCAGCATTAGTGGTTTCCCCCGCCTATGGCGCAGTATGGCATGTTGCGCCTGGCGGCATGGGTGATGGCGCCAGTTGGGAAACAGCAGGCCGCCTGCAGGTCATGGTGAATGCCGCCCAGGCCGGGGATGAAGTGTGGGTGGCAGAGGGTACCTATACCGCTACCACCACGACGGTGTTGAATATGAAGGCTGGTGTATTCCTTTACGGCGGATTTGACGGCACGGAAACGGACTCCAGCCAGCGGGACTGGGTAGTCCATGTTACCACTATCAGTGGCAGTTTCAAAAGGAGATGCGTTAGCGGAGCGGACAATGCCCGCTTGGATGGCTTTGTGATTACGCAAGGTTATGCTCAGAGCGGCGGGGGCATGTACTGCGACGGCGCATCCACGGTTGCGGCAAACTGCAAATTCATTAATAACGAGGCCACCGAGGGTGGAGGCGCCTACTGCAACGGCGGTTCACCAACTTTTGTAAATTGCATTTTTGCCGGTAATAACGCTCAATTCGGCGGTGCCATATATAACAACCAATCCTCGGTTTCCACCACAGACTGCCGGTTCACCAGCAACCGTGCCGTTGCTGCAGGAGGTGGCATTTATAACCGTAGTTCACAGATAAACCTGGAACGCTGTATGCTGGAGAACAACAGCGCTTATGGGCACGAATCCGGTGAAGGTTATGGTGGGGCCATGCTTGGCGTTATGGGGGGAACATACGTCATGACCAACTGTATTCTTGCTGGCAATACCGCCTATACGAACGGCGGCGCCATACGCTTCAGCGACAACAGCGCCTCGTTGACACTGATTAATTGCACCATCGCCGGCAACACAGCACAGACAGGCACTGGCGGCGCGATTACCGTCGCCACTGGCTGTTTTTTGACTGCGGTTAACACCATCTTCTGGGGCAATACAGCAGTCAGTTCCCCGGAAATTCTCAACAGCGGCACAGCAGAGGTTACTTACAGTTGCATAGCAGGCGGGTTCACAGGAACTGGCAACATAGCCACCAACCCAGCACTGATCAACAGCCCCTACTGCGTCCAACCGATGCTGAACTCTCCGTGCCTGAATACAGGTACCGCTGCCGGTGCGCCTGCAGTGGATTTCCTCGGCAGGGCGCGCCCTGTGGGCGAAGGGGTGGACATGGGCGCTTACGAAGGCTATGCAGCGGCAGTGGACTATGTGCGCCTCTATGTCAATGCAAAACCCTCGGGAAAACAAACCCTCTATCCGCCGGTAGGAACACACCTCTATGCCAAGGGGGAAGTGGTCTCGGTACATACTTCCGTTACAGGGTTCATCCAATGGATGGGCGATCTAACAAGTGGCGCTCCCTATGAAACAATGGTGATGGATGCTAACAAGACGGTAACTGCAGTATACCGACGCATACTTCATGTGGCAGCGGACAGCACAGCACCCGCGCCCAACGGGCTTTCCTGGGGTACGGCTTATGCGAATTTGGAGGCGGCCGTTGATAGTGCGTATTTCGGGGATGAAATCTGGGTGAAAGAAGGCACCTATACCGGTGCCGAAGAAACCGCCATTGTGAATATCACAAAGAGCATACGGCTGTATGGTGGTTTTGCAGGCTATGAAACGGACCGAGCAAGACGAAATGCGGAAGCGAATGTCACTATTATTGATGGAGAAGAAACGCGCCGGTGTGTGGCATTTAGCGAAAATTGGGACAACAGTTTAGTTTTTGCCACGCCCGGCATTGATGGCTTCACCATCACCGGGGGCGGCATCCATGCTATCGGTGGTATGAGGGCGGCAATCGTCAATTGCGTGATTACTGAAAACAGTGCTGAGTATGGCGGCGGCCTTCTGATTGAAGGGTTAGGGTTATACCGTTCCCTGCTCGTGGATAGTTGTGTTTTTGCAAGCAACACTGCCACTGAGAAAGGGGGAGGTATATGCTTTTACTGGGCTACTTCAGGATCTATGAACTCCTCTATATTCATAACAAACTGTGTATTTATAGACAACCACGCCAAGTGGGGCGGTGGCATCCTCGGCTATCGATCAGGCAATACCTCAATTTCAGAGTGCACTTTCATCGAAAACACGGCGGACCACGGCGCTGGCATTTGTGCCGGCGTTTCCTTCAACTATGATGGTGACCTAAGTGACTTTCACACTGGGTTGCCTGTAGAGAATTGCGTATTTACGGAAAATACGGCCTTTATTGACGGGGGCGCCATGATGGGCGCCTTTTCAGTAGTAACCGGTTGCACTTTTTACGGCAATATTGCCGCTGATGGCGGCGCTCTCTTTCTCGGAAGCCCCCCTTCATCCATCATTGGAAGTCTGTTTACCAGTAACCGTGCTACTGGGGATGCAGGAAAAGGTGGTGCAATAAAAAGCATCTCGCACCTGTATCTGGAAAATTGTGTATTTACCGGAAACCAGACCCAGACGGACGGCGGCGCCATTCACCAGTCTCTGAATTCTGTCACCCTCATGAATTGTTCCCTTTCTGGAAATGGCGCATCTGGTCGGGGCGGCGGCTTATTCAACCTGTATGATGCACTATATGGTATACCCCAAATTACAAACAGCATTTTTTGGAATAACACCGCGCCGACAGACCCGGAAATCGGCAACCGGAGCAGTTCTGGGACAACATCAAGCAACATACAGGTACTCTATAGTGATGTGAAAGGCGGCTTTACAGGCACTGGCAATATCAACGCCGATCCTTTGTTTGTGGGCACCGGTAATCTGCACTTGCAACCGGGTTCTCCGTGCATTAATGCCGGCACTTTTCCCGGCGCCCCGGAGACGGATATTGAGGGCCATGCTCACCCCCTCAACAGCAGCGTGGATATGGGTGCGTACATGCACGGTGCTTCTCATGAAGATGTGGTAACGCTGACTATCAACAGCAGTCCGGAAGATAGCGGTGAAACAGATCCCCCTGCAGGCTTTTACAGTTGTACCCGGGACGGAACAGTCGCAATAAAGGCACTCCCCAGATTCTCTCAATTCAGTCACTGGGCAGGCGACCTTTCGGGAACCCAGACAGAAACAACACTTGTAATGGATTCGGACAAAACCGTTACAGCAGTGTTCATAGACAACATACGGTATGTGGATGCGGCAAGCACTGCTTCCTCTCCTGACGGTCGCAGTTGGGGCACAGCCTATAGGGATATGCAGTCCGCAGTGGACGCATTATCCCTTGAGCCGGGCGGCGGCGATGTCTGGGTGGCGGCAGGCGTATACACCGATCCTGACGATACGGTACTGTATATGCGTGACGGGGTGCGTCTGTATGGCGGGTTTAACGGCACGGAAACGGCAAGAGAGCAACGCGATTGGGAGACCAATTTAACTGTAATTGATGGGGAAAAGGACAGAAGGTGCGTTCAAGGCGCGAACAATGCCTGCCTTGACGGCTTTACAGTTTCCAATGGTTATCAGGAATATGCTTATGCACGCTTTGGTGGTTGCGGTGGGGGAATGTATAACCCCGAGGTTTCGCCCACTGTTTCCAATTGCGTTTTTTCAAACAATGGCGCAGCACACAGCGGCGGCGCTATTCATAATGAGAAAGCCTTTCCTGTCATTCACAATTGTATATTTACCGGAAATTATATTTCCGACGATTCCGATCATTACCAAGCAGTCAGTACTATTGGCTTTGCATTAGGAGGAGCAATGGAAGTCAATCATTGTGTGTTTTATGGAAACAAGGGTGGCATTACTCTGGCTACCTTGCCAGGTTCCGCAGTCACGGATTGTGTGTTTTATGGAAACACGGCTGGTATGAATGGTACTGTTCTACATAGCTATGAGGCAATCCTTGATCGCTGTATTTTTTACGGCAATATGGGGACAATTGGCGGCGCTGTCCTGAATGCGGGCATTATTACCAACTGCACGTTTTACAATAACGCTGCCATTGCCGGCGGCGCCATTGCTTCTGGCGAATTATCGGCGGCGATAAATTGCACGTTCAGAAATAATATTGCCACTGGACTTGACCCGTATTTGGGACTTGGTGGTGCGGTAATAAATTTGCCGATTCTGGATCACCGTGCCAGCGTTCCAGTATTCTTGATGAACTGCGTTTTTACCGGAAACAAGGCACAATATGGCGGCGCTGTTGCCACTTTAATAAATACTGCCACTATCCTACATTGCACCTTTTCGGGAAATGAAGCAACCGCACAGGGAGGGGCTTTATACAGTACTTCAGATGATGAACGCTTTGGTTATTCCTCTGTAGTTAATTCCATCTTCTGGAATAATGATGCCCCGGCACATCCGGAGATTTGTGGAGAAAACTTGTTTTTGGAGTTTGATGTACCAGGAACAGCGGCACCGATTGTTACTTGGAACTGCATAGAAGGTGGTTATAGCGGCGAAGGCAATATTAATGTGGATCCTATGTTTTTGAATGCGCCTGAAAGCGTACAAATCATGGCCGCTTCCCCCTGCATAAATAGCGGTTCCATAGATGGCATACCGATTCTACCGCTACATTATTTTGAAAAGGATGTTTGGTCTCCGGCGTTCTATGATGGTATTCAATCTTATCTGTTGGCGGGCTCGGCGCTTACCGATATTCTCGGGCGTGTCAGGCCCCAAGGCGCGGGCGTGGACATGGGCGCTTATGAAGGCGGTCCGGTAACACAGAATACTGTATCACTAACCGTGAATGTATCCCCTCCCGGATGCGGCATCGTGTTGCCTCCAGGGGTTACCGCCTATGAGCGTGGCGAGATAGTGCAGGTCTATGCCCTCGATTCATTCTCGAAATTCAGCCATTGGTCAGGGGGCATATCCGAAACGGAGCCTTTTGTTTCGATTCTCATGGACGGCAATAAGACCATCACGGCAAATTTCGCAGGCACGCCTGTGTTTGTGGTGGATGCGACAAGCCGCGCTCCTGAGCCAAACGGACTGACCTGGGGAACAGCATTTCAGGATATCCAGAGCGCCATAAATGCGGCAGAAGCGGTCGGTGGCGGAGAAGTCTGGGTGGCGGCAGGTAATTATACCTCGGAAATCGGCAGGGCTGTCGTTACTATGAAACCCGGCGTTTCACTCTATGGCGGCTTCACAGGCCGAGAGACAAAACATGAACAACGGGACTCGAACAATAATTTCAGCGTGATTGATGGTTTGGATGCATCGCCGTGCGTGCGGGCAATCGATGTGGATGACGCTATTATTGACGGGTTCACCATTACCCGAGGCTTTGCGGCGCAGGGCGGCGGTGTATACATTGAACATGGGTCGCCGACTATCACCAACTGCGTAATTACTGCCAATCGCGCGCACACAACCAACGGCGGTGGCATGTGCTGCCTCAATGCAAATCCGTTGGTGACCAACTGCGTATTTTTCGCGAATACTGCAAGCACTGTTGGCGGCGCTTTGTGCAGTTTGGACAGTACCCCCCTGTTGATTAATTGCACAATAGCGAGTAATCTTGCCGCCACTTTCGGAGGGGCCTTATATGCGACTTCTGCGGACAACCACATCACTTCTGCCATCAACTGCATCTTCTGGGGCAATGACGCCGATAATGCGCCAGAAATCCGTGTGGCAGGCAGCAGTACGGTAGATGCAACCTACAGTTGTATATACGGTGGTTACGCGGGTGCGGGCAACATCAGCAACAACCCGCAGTTCTCAGATATTGTCAGCGGCGATCTTTCCCTTCAGGCTACATCCCCTTGCATAGATGCAGGCACAGAAGCCGGTGCGCCTGCTCTGGATATTCTTGGCATGGCGCGCCCAACGGGTAATGGCGTTGACATGGGCGCCTATGAATCCATGCCCATACCAATGGAGGGTGAAGGCGAACCTGTTGAAGGTGAACCTGTTGAAGGTGAACCCGTTGAAGGTGAACCCGTTGAGGGCGAACCCGTTGAAGGCGAACCTGTTGAAGGCGAACCTGTTGAAGGCGAACCCGTTGAGGGCGAACCCGTGGAGGGCGAACCCGTGGAAGGTGAGGAAGAAGGTGAAGGAGAATTTGAAATTGAAGAGATGACGCTTATGCTGCCTGGGGATGTGCCGCTCGTGCTGGTGCATATACCGGCAGGCAATTTCATGATGGGCCGGTACCCAGACGAACAAGACTCACGGGACACCGAAAGCCCCCAGCACAGAGTTACGCTCGTTCAGGACTTCTGGATGGGGAAGTATGAAATCACCCAACAGCAATGGCTGTCACTCATGGACGGCTGGCCGGACAGGGAGCCTTCTACCTCACTTGGGCTTGGCAATGATTACCCCGCATACTATTTATCATGGCTGGACGCACAGTATTTCGTGACAGCATTGAATGAATACCTGCAGACGGAATATGCGGAATCCTTTATCGTGCGGCTTCCCACAGAAGCAGAATGGGAGTATAGCTGCCGTGCACGAAGCGATACGCGATATTATTGGGGGGACGACCCAGACTATACCGAAATAGACGAGTATGCGTGGTACTATACCAATAGTGCCAGTTCAACCCATCCGGTCGGCGCTAAACTTCCGAATCGTTTTGGCCTTTACGATGTGGGAGGCAACGTCTGGGAGTGGTGTCTTGACGACTGGCACACCGACTATACCGATGCACCAGACGATGGCGACGCATGGGTGGACTCGCCCCGTCACGAAAACCGCCTCGTTCGTGGCGGCGCATGGTCATGGGTCGGCGAAACTTGCCGTTCGGCGCGCCGTCTCAGTTTCAAGTATTCCAATACCTATTCCCATGTGGGTTTCCGCATCGTTGCAGGCGGCATGTTCATCGAGACGGAGGGTGAGGACGAACCTGTCGAAGGTGAACAGGACGAAGGTGAACAGGACGAAGGTGAACAGGACGAAGGTGAA
>CAZBNU010000199.1:0-7655 GCA_964493075.1 uncultured Nitrospirales bacterium
GGCCGTCCTCTGGCGGATGGCGGCGAAGGGTTGCTGGCAGTGCTGCACCATGCGCTGAAGGGTGAGATATGTAGTGCGCGGGTATGTGGCCCCATGGGCAAACCGGTCACTGCCAACTATGGACTACTCGACAACGGAAACACGGCCGTTATTGAGATGGCGCAGGCGGCAGGGCTGCATCTGGTTTCTGCGAGGCGGCGCAACCCCGGTGTCGCAACGACACAAGGAGTGGGTGAATTGATGCTGCATGCGCTGGACCTGGGGGTGCGGCGCATTCTCATCGGGCTTGGCGGCAGCGCCACCAACGACGGCGGCGCAGGTATGGCTGCTGCGCTGGGCGTCCGGTTTAAGGATGATGCCGGAAAGATTCTGCCGCCAGGTGGTATGGCGTTGACCGCGCTGGATACGGTGGATACCTCCGGCCTTGATCCGCGTCTGCAGAGCGTCGAAGTGGTTGCTGCGTGCGATGTAACGAGCCTGCTTTGCGGGACTGATGGCGCATCGTATGTCTACGCACCGCAGAAAGGGGCGTCTTCCGCAGAGGTGAAGAAACTCGATCTGGCGCTCTTTCATTATGCGGAAGTATTACGGAAACAGACCGGTGTTGATGTGTCTTTGCTGGCAGGCGGCGGTGCGGCTGGTGGATTGGCGGCTGGACTGGCAGTCTTTGCGGATGCCACAATCCGTTCCGGTGTGGAGATTGTTATGGAGGCCTATGGCGACATGGACGCACAAATCGCGGCGGCAGATGTGGTCATCAGCGGAGAAGGTTCCGTGGATGGTCAGAGCGCACGGGGAAAGGTCGTCGCCGGATTGGCAGCAAAGACAAAGGCGCATGGCAAGCCGCTGATTCTGGTAGCGGGCCGGATCAGCGGCAATTTGGAAGCGCTTTACGCTGCCGGCGTAACCGCAGTCGTAGCCATTGCACCGGAACCCATGACGCGAAGTGTTGCAATCAAAAAGGCGAAAGAACATCTCGAACAGATGGGCGAAACCCTTGGACGACTGGTCTGTGGGCTGAAGTGTTAGCGAATATCCTTTCGTTCATCCACACCAGGCTGCCAGGTTGTACCGTCGGGCAACAGGGATACCCACTTCATGACCTTTTGCGCAGGGTCAATCGTGTACAGTTTTGCGCCTTTGGCGACATCGTCGCCGCCATAACCGCCGTGTCCGGTAGCGCGACCATATATCAGGTCAACGCCCTCCATGACACCGGAATAATCGTTCACATGATCATGGCCGCAAACCACGGCCTGGATACCGGCCTCATGAAACACCGGCACCGATGACCCGTCTTCGGCTTCGAGACAGACGTCCTCGCCGATGATGCCCCTCGCGATGCCGGTATCCCATACATCCTTGTATTGTTTGACGGGGATATGAAACGCGCCAAGCCGCATGGGACGTGAGCGTTGTTCGTCCAATGTTGCGGCTGCTTCCAACACAAATTTTCGCGCATGCCTGTCCACACCAATGCCGCGGCTGTTCAAGCAGAAGATTTCGACGAGGCGTTGCCCGCCACTCCCTTCCAGGGCAAGCACATAATTGCCGCCGCTATCGCCCCCTGCGTAAAACGAGTCCTTCGCTTTCAGGAATGCCGCATGGCCGACAGCGTAATCGCTCAGCTGGTCGTGGTTACCCCAGGTAAAGGCCCAGGGCACGCCCCAGCTGGCACATTGTTCAATAGCATAGGCCATAAATTCCGCGCCCCGATTGTCCGGATTGTTATGCCATAAATCACCCGTGACCAAGAGCACATCCGGTTTGGCATGATCAATCAGGCGGCGTATATCGTCCAGCGTCCTGTTCCGTTTCTGTGTTTCAAGTTCCGGGTCCTGGATAGCGCCGTTAAAGAAATGAATGTCCGTGAACTGTAACAGACGCACCTCGGCGTTATTCGAAAGTTGCAGGCGTTTCTCCCAGACAGGAGCTGCTGTTGTGTCCGATGCTGCTTTCGCAAGCGAAGCGGTAATCAATCCTGTTGCCGACAGGGACATAAAAGTACGGCGTGACATTTCATGGTTCATAATTTACGCTATCCTTTCATAAATGGGGCTACGGTTGTAATTTATATTTCTTCAAGCAATCCGTAATTGACCGGCTGGTGATGACCACGTTCAAGATGTCGCGCCAGCACAAAGAAGTAGTCGCTCAGGCGGTTTGTAAAGGCCATGCACACCGGAATGTGAAGGTCTGGCATGGAGAGAGAAAATGCCACCAGCCGCCGTTCGAAGGTGCGGGCGATGCTGGCGGTAATATCCGCCTGCGCGGCAACGGTATTGGTGGCGCTTACAATAAACGAATGTGGAAGGTTCAGCCCGGATTCCAGACGTTGCTGTTCTTCCTCCAGACGCTCCAAATGCGCCTTTGTGATTTCGCCGCGCCGCCATTCGGGCTTGCGGATGTACGGGTCGCTTATGGTCGTTCCAATCAGAAAATAAGTGTGCAGCAGAAACAGCAGAAAGTTAATTTCCGGCAATTCGCCTGGATATTGTTCCTGCAGTTGCAAACGCAGTAGTGCTGTCTGAGCGCGTAATGCATCCAGTGTGCCCACTGCATCCATCATGGGATGGCTTTTTTCGAAGGCACTGCCATCAAGCGCCGTGGTGTTTCCTGCGTCCCCCTTGCCAGTGGTTACGTTGGATTTCATGTTTAATCTCCTATATTTCTGACAAGTTTACCACGTTTCATCGTCGTCGTACGTCTCGCCTTTCCAGGCATCGGCATCCTCAACAAATTCCTCCCAATAAACAATTCTGCCGCCGTCACGGGCCTCTTCCAACTCCTCCTGCTCCCAGCGCTGATAGAGTTTTTTGGCAATGCGGCGTCGCCGCAGGTATGCGAGGATTACCAGTATTGCTGCGGGCTGAAAAAAGAAGCCCGATGCCATGGTGGCCACGGCGGCATACTTCCACAGCGCCCGGTCGTATTCCGCCCAGAATTGCTGCACTGTCATACCGGTGGTTTCATGCAGCGCTTTTAGGAAAGGCTGGTTTTTCATGTTGCGCACCATCTCCCAAAACTGCCCCTCTCCCAACTGGTTGCGCAAGTGCCGGGTCATGGACAGGGCTTGTGCGTAAGCGTCGCCAAACTGTTCCTGCCCTGATGGCATTACAAAGGCGTTGTCCAGTTTGTGGTAGGGTATGATCCTGCCTTGAATAAACATTCGCGCAACGCTAAAGGTGGCCTGCCATCGGAATTCATTGGCAAGACTCATGGCAATACCCTCATTCAGCCAGATGGGGATGAATGCAGGGTTTACGTTGCGGTAGACCAGCAGGTGCACCAGTTCATGGCGCAGCGTTCCGGCGTAATCTGCGCTGGGCATGGTCAGCCGAGGCGCTTTCACAATAATGAGGGATTCGCTGGGCCTGGCCAGTCCGGACACGGTGAGTCCAGCGAAATGAGCGGCATACCCCTCGAATTCATCTGCTACGGCAATGATTTTAATGTGTATTGGTTCTTCCCCGACGGGTAATAAGGGGTCAAACTCCTCGATAGCATCTTCGACCACACGCAAGGTGTACGTTGCCACCTGCTGCTGACTTTTATCATGTTCAATCTGAATCACTCCATTGCTGATTGTTTCAGCTACCGCGCTATTGCATGGGGCTGACAATAATATAAGTATTACTATCGGAATAGATTGAATAATATATGTAAGATTTGCTATTTTATCCACAACACCATTATACGGGATTAGAAGGTGACAGTGAAAAATTACTTCCCCGTCTTGCATCACTGTTGTTTCATCTTAGCAAAAGCGCAGAGAAAACGTCCAATAGTTGTGTGCTGCTATTGGAGCAATATCGGCGTGTATGCTATACTCATCGTTGAAGAGGGCAGTGACATGTCGAGCAATGTGCCTCTGACAACGGCGAATCACCGCTATTTCCGCGAAGGTTTCTTATAAGCGCACGGTGGGTTCAATTTATCGTATTTGCTGGACTGTTACTAATTTTCTATCTGAAAGGACTTTTTGATGATGATTACACCCCATGGCGGCACACTGATAAACCGGCTTGTTCCAGCGGCGCGGCAGGATGTCTTGTTGAAGGAAGCGGCTTCGCTGCCTGAGATTCAAGTGGACACTTATGCGTCTTTTGATATTGACGGTATTGCCAAAGGCATCTTCAGCCCTTTGGAGGGGTTTATGGGCGCAGAAGAAACGGCGCGTGTTCTTGAGACGATGGAACTTTGTCCCGGCGTTCCGTGGACTATACCAATTCTTCTTCCGGTTGCTGCAGAAGTGGCCGACACCATTGAGACCGGTGGCAAAATTGCCCTCAAGGATGATCGCGGTATTGTGGTGGCAGTCATGGAGGTGCATGAAAAATTCCAACTGGATCGAAATGCCCTGGTTGAAAAGGTATACCGTACCAACGACGAAAAACATCCCGGTGTTGCCTACACCCTTTCCCGTGGCGATGTGTATCTGGGAGGCCCGATTGAGGTGCTTGAGGCGCGTAGTGTGGAGCATCAGGACTACAATCTAACGCCAGCCGAGACCCGCGCCGCTTTTGCAGAACGGGGCTGGCGTCGTATTGTGGCGTTTCAGACCCGGAACCCCATACATCGCGCCCATGAATACCTGACCAAATGCGCTTTGGAAATGTGCGACGGCCTGTTGATTCATCCCCTGATGGGTACGACCAAGAGCGATGACATTCCCGGCGATGTGCGTATGAAATGCTATCATGCGCTGATGGCGCATTACTATCCGAAAGACCATGTGATGCTTTCAATCATGCCGGTGAACATGCGCTATGCGGGCCCACGCGAAGCAGTGATGCATGCCATTATTCGAAAGAACTACGGCTGCACCCACTTTATCGTGGGCAGAGACCATGCCGGCGTGGGCAATTACTACGGCAGTTATGACGCGCACTACATTTTTGATGAGATAGACCCGGCGGCATTGGGCATTACCCCCCTGTTTTTTGAGCATTCCTTTTTTTCAAAACGCACCAACGAAATGGCGACCAAGAAGACCTGTCCGGGAACGGATGCAGACCACGTTTTCCTGAGCGGCACCAAGGTACGTGAAATGCTTTCACGGGGTGAAGCGCCGCCGCCGGAATTTACACGGCCCGAAGTGGCAGAAATTCTTATTGCGTGGGCAACACAAGAACAGTGATGACTTTTGCATGAACGACGTCCTTTACAGTGTAATCGTTACCGGTGAAAACGCCGGAGAAACAACAGGCTTATTGCAGGCACGCCTTGCCGAACTTTGTACAGACGGCAGCAGTAAAATACGGGTAGAAGCGGCAGTATCCGCTGAAGCCTGCGATGGCACTTTTGTCTATAGCATGAGCGCGCATGATACGCCGGGTTTCGCTGTAGAGAAGATTCTGGACCAACTGGCAGATCGTGGCTGGATTTCCCTTGATCAGGGTCTGCTCAGTCCGGAAGAAGAAGAACAAATACGCGCACGACTTCAGGGATTGGGTTATGTAGACTGAACGAATTCCTGTACAATTATTGCAGTTTTTGAAATATGAACCCATGGCAGACAAACAATGCTGGTAGGAATATATATACCGCAGCGCGCAGACGGCGACGAGATGCTTGCCCTCGATCAGTTGGAAGGCGAGTATCTTGGCCATGCGCTGCGCGTACTGCGGAAAGTCAACAAAGACACCAACTTTGTGTGCTTTTCCGAATCGGCGTCGTCATCTATGGGGGATGGGATTCCCACGCAGCGCATCAGCAGACGCAGTTCCCTCTTTCGTCCCATCTCCGGCAATACGCCGACCTTGGAGGTGGCGTTGGCCCAGAGCGGGGCTGATGTATTGCTGACAACCCTTGATGCGCCGTCGGTACACACCAAAATCCCCAAGGTGCTGTTTGCGCTGGATTTGGTACTGCCCGGGGTGCCACCGCCCAAAAACAAGATACACCCGGTGATTCCTCGTTCGGTGAAACGCAACTGCGCCGACGCCCGTCTCATCATCTGTCCGAGCACCCATATGCAGAAGGCCTGCTCCGCCCATGTGGAAGTGGGCCTCGAAAAGACAGTGCTTGCCCGCGCCGGTGTAGACACGTCTTTCAGCAAGACGCGCACCTCCATTATTGACGGACCGTACATGCTCTTTCCCATGAACCGGTACACCTGTCATCATATCAGCACGGTTACGGAGGGTATAAAGCGCAATCCGGCTTTATTCGCACCCACGCTCGTTATCATGGGGCCCATCTACAAAAAGGAACCTACCAACTGGGGTTTGCCTATTATCCGCGTAGAGAAGTGTCCTGATAATATTGCTTCCACCCTGCTGCAAAATGCGGATGCCGTTCTTTATCCGGCACAGGGCGATGGCAGCGGTATGATGGCGTTGCAGGCATTGCGCGCTGGCGCCACGCTGCTGACTTCCAAATCCGGAGCAAACTTTGAGGTCGCTGGCACAGTGCCCTTTTATTTCGAAGCGGACAGTTCCGTCTCCATGTTGCAGATTATGCGCCGTATGCTGGACGAGAGTCCGGAAGAAAAGGAAAGGCGCCAGCAGACGGGCCGCACGCTGGTGATGGACTGCACTTGGGAACGATGCGCCACCAAAATAGTTTCTGCATTAAAAAGAGGTCTCCTGTGAAGATACTGGACTGGGTTAATGGATAAGATTCCCTTCAATTTTTCCTCTACTGACTATTTGCTTGCGCCCCACACGCGGTATCGCATTGGGGGCCCGGCGAAGATTGCACTATTTCCCCAGACCCTCACCGATCTTGAGGCTGCCCTCTGCTGGTTGGTTGCGCAGGACATGCCCTTCATCGTAATCGGTGGCGGCACGAATATGCTTATAGATGATAAGGGCTATCCGGGATGCGCCTTGTTCACAACGGCAATGAAAACGCTGGAACCGCTTGACGAAAACAAATATCGCGTTGGTGCTGGCGTGGTACTGGCGGATCTGGTGCAGCGGATTATGCTGCCCAACAACTATCAGGGCATCGGTGCGCTTACCGGCATTCCCGGCACGGTTGGCGGTGCGTTGTTCATGAACGCTGGCACCGTCAACGGCAGTATCTGCCAGATGGTTGAAAGCGTGACAGTAGTGAAAAAGGGCGGCATGAAAACAGTTCCCATGACCGAAGAACTCTATGGTTATCGGGGGCAGACCTTCTGTGAACGGGCAGACATCATTGCCGAAGCAACCTTCGCGTTTGTTCCCTCAGAGCGTAACGAAACAGAGGTCTACGAGCACTATATGCGACGCCGTCGGGAGACACAGCCTGAAGGCTGGTGCTGCGGCAGTGTTTTCAAGAATCCTCCCGGCGACCATGCGGGCAGACTTATAGAGGCGGCAGGGCTGAAGGGGACGCGCCACAATGGCGCTGTCATCAGCGAGAAACACGCCAACTTCATCATGAATGAAGACGGTGCAACATTCGACGATGTCCTTTATCTCATCACTTTGGTGAAAGATACCATCCGGGATCAGTTCGGTGTGGATCTGCACGAAGAGGTACGCATCATTCGACCACCGGAGTAGCCTCACAAGAAAAAATGGGGACTGTTCCCGTCGCAATTTCAAAGATTGACGGATGGAGTAATGGGTGCCTGATTTCATGAGAGATCGGTTTCTCTCAGCAAAGGCCCGGCGACGGAACTGTCCCCAATTTTTTCGGGCGTGTGTGTCAAAGCCGCAAAA
>CAZBNU010000200.1:0-7554 GCA_964493075.1 uncultured Nitrospirales bacterium
ACAACTAGCGGCAAGAAGCAGCACCCCTGCTATGGCAATCCTGTATCGCAACATAGCTTCATAGTACCACACGTACAGGTTGTATCCTGAAAAGGGATCGGATCGCTATTTTCAGTGGGATGCACAGGCATGAGTGTTGTGTGGTACGGTAAAATATCGACTATACGCATCCACTTGTCAATCATGGCGAGTATTATATAGGCTTTGCCACGAATATGTCATCTACAGCAAGTTAAAAGGATTATTTGCGACGCCTTTTTATAACCACTACACCAGAAGCAAAAATACTTGCAGAAGTAAGCAGCAAGAAAAACGCACTGGCTATGGGCATGGGGCTTTCAAGAATCAGGTTGAATACCGGCGACCAGGCATAGGCATCGGTTCCGGCATCATACACTTGGCACTGGTAATCGCTCTCATCATTCTCCTGAAGATTTAGAATAGTATGATACGGCTGAGTAGCATCTGAAATAATTTCAGAGGCTTTATTATCCATAACACGGTACCATTGGTATGAAAGTGGTCCCACTTCTCCAGATGCCGTTATAATGAAGGTTACATTTTCACCAATCGTTTTTGTGAACTGTGTATCGCCGAGAGCGAATACCTCAAGCATTGGCAGTTCCCCTTCGCCCTCGGGACCGCCAAGAGTAGTAAAGTCTTCAACATCACTGTATGTCTGATTGCCCCACTGATCCATGGAGACGGCAGTGTAATAATAAGTCGTTCCTTGACTCAGGCCAACCAATAACACCGCATGGCTTTCCTGTACTCCTGTAACACAGGCAATATCACGGAGATCATCCGGAATGGTACCAAATATCACTTGACTTGTCGCCAATTCATCTGTACCCCAAGATAGAATGGCACTGGTTTCTGTAAGGTCTGAAACATTGGGCAGCAGACTAATTATCGGTGCGCTTGTATCAGGTTCAGGAACTGTAGTTAATGTAAGAGTAGTGCTTGATGTTGGGCCGTTGCCGGACAAATCCTTCGAAGAAACCTGAAACTCATAAGTTGTGGATGGTATCAGATTCGTAAGTACAAGGGTATGTTCCAAAACATGGGTAAGTTCTCCCTTAAATAAGGAAAGACCTTCTCCCCAAACGTCATAAACGACACGTGAGTCTGCTATTTCATCGGTTGTCCACTGCAGGGTTGCTGCTGTGCTGGTAACATTTGAAACAATAGGCCCTGAAGTAATTGCTGGCGGTACTGTGTCAGGATCAGCGCTTATCACAAATGAGGCATCTTCTTTATGGGCTATGTTTCCATTGCTCACCACCTGACCGCACCAGTTGGTCGAAGAAGCCTGATACATATAGGTTTCACCTGGGACAAGACCTGTAATTGTTACTTCGTGGTCCATCACAGGCTCTGGATCATAGCCGCCCAAGATATCTGTATCGCCTATTCCATACCACAATTCCGTATCTGAAGGCTCATTGGTTTTCCAAGAGAAGACGGCTGTGGAATTTGTTGAACAGATTGATGGAGGCGCAATAAATACGGGAGGAGAGCATTGCCCGGGTGCAGCAGGAGTTTTAAACCATAGGATAGCACTCTCAACGGCATTGCCCAGTGCATCTTCGGAATACGCACAAAAATAATACGTTGTATCCATTTCAAGGTTGTTAAGGGTGATGTTGTGAACATTTCTACTTCCACCTATCGGACCACTTTGCATGTTAAGCGAATCAGGAGCAAATCCATATCGAATCCACCCTTGGGTATTTACATCTGTTCTCCAACGAATCACTGCATGGTAGTGGGTTACCTTTACCACCAATGGCCCTTCAATGATGACAGGCGAGAGAGGGATTTCTGCACTGTTAGTCATAAAGTATTGCTCTTCGCTGACTACGGTATTACATCCACGACCGTCTGTTGAAGATACCGTGTAATAATACAACGTTTCCGGTGTAAGCTCCGTTAGTGTAACTGTATGGTTTACATACAACCCTAAATCTTCACTTATGGTAGAAGAACCACCATCTTCATTAAAATGCACAACACTCGTAGTCGGCTCATTGGTACTCCAGATAATATTCGCTGTCGTACTCGTGATATTTACAGCCATTGGGCCTGATATTATGGATACAGGTATGCTGTTTATTATGGCAGATTCGCTGGTAACGCTTGAGGCAAGAGGATTAGCCCAAATATCCCGGACATCACTTAACGGGTTAACCGCAATTGTAAACGACCCGATACCACTGATGCCTGATACAGTAACTATGTATTCATCACCACTCCCACTTATAGTTATATCCTCATGCGTTGTGCCATCATGTTCAATGATAATATCTGCGGTATTATCAAATCCTTCAACACTTTCATCGAAAGTTACAGTAAAGTCAACCGTATCCGCACACATCGAGCTGATATTGGAAATAACTATGGACGAAACATTCGGCAGTAAGAACTCCGGACATAATTTCAACACAAAAAGTCCATAATCATTTCCCGTCAAGTTATATATTCCCGGGCTCGGATCAAAGTCTACTGTTCCGGAAAAGTAACCGGTAGTGTATACACTGCTTCCATCTTTGACAGCAATATCATTACCAAGACTACCACCCAGAGATTTTGCCCAAATGAAGTCACCATTTGCATCCAGTTTAAAAATATCAACACCTCCCAAAGAGGTTAAGTTGTAAGTGTTTGGTCCCGGATCTAAATCTACTGTTCCCGCAAAATTGCCAACAGTATATGAGTTGCCTATATTATCTACATAAATTGCCGAACTCTCATCATCATCACTTCCCCCCACGCTTTTTGCCCAGATAAAGTTGCCATTAGTATCAAGTTTCGATACGAAAATATCCCACCCGTCAAAACCTCCTGTTATTGAGGTGAGATTATAGGTTTCCGTTCCCGGATTGAAATCTACTGTTCCGGAAAAACAGCCTGTAGTATATATGTTTTCTTCATTATCTACCTTAATATCAATCCCACGGGTATTTTCTGTCCCACCCATATTTTTTACCCAAATAAAATTGCCATCTGTGTCTAATTTGAGCACGTAAGCATCCTCGACCCCTGTAGAAGTAATAGCATTTATTCCAGAGCCGGGATCAAAGTCTACTGTTCCGGAGAAATAACCGGTAGCATAGATGTTATCATTACTGATAATTAGGCTCTCACATGCATCCGTTTCGCTCCCCCCAATGGTTTTTGACCAGATGAGATTGCCATCCGTATCAATCTTCGCTATAAAAATGTCGTGTTTGACCGATGATAATACATTATCTGTATCCCTGATTCTACCACAAATATAGACATTCGATTCGCTGTCCAAATCAATACCCTCACCATAATCATTGACAGGGAGGCCAAAAGAGTTGGCCCAAACGGTATTGCCGTTCTCATCAAGTTTTAACACAAAGATATCGGTATACCCATTAGAATTCAAGGATAAAAGTCCAGCACCCGGATCAAAATCTGCAGATCCCATAAAGATTCCAACTACATACACGTTACCATTACTATCTACTGAGATGTCTCGACCACCTTCATTAAAAAAGTCAAACGTACCATCAGTTAGTGATCCTACATTCTTTGCCCAAATAAAATCACCATTTGAATCAAATTTTGAAATAAAAGTGTCGCCTGTTCCTCCGGGAGTTAAATAGAAGGTATCCGTTCCTGGATCAAAATCCTCAACAAACCGAAATTGTCCTGTCGTATAAACATTGCCATTATTATCTATTGTAAGCGCGTTGCTGCGGTCAAGACCGTTGCCACCAACACACTTAGCCCACATACAACCATCTCCCACAGGTTCCCCTTCCCCTTCTCCAGGTTCCCCTTCCCCTTCTCCGGGTTCCCCTTCCCCTTCTCCAGGTTCCCCTTCCCCTTCTCCGGGTTCCCCTTCTACTATGAAGCCTTCCAGAGACCGCGAAATACGAAATCCGGTAAAGTAGTCGCGATTGATGGTGGAATTGTACTCCCTGTTTGCCACACGAACAGAGTAGTCTGTATTGTACCAACAGCCTCCCCGAACAGTATTATAAGTTCCATAATCTGGCCCTGTTGGATTAGACACTGGAGCCGCAGTATATGCCATGGAATAATAGTCTTGACACCATTCCCAAACATTGCCACACATGTCATAAGCACCCACAGGACTTTTCGTGTGATACCAGCCCACAGGTGAGGTGTAGGGATAACTTGTCAAGCCAAGCGGATTTGCATAGCGACTGCTATAATGATAATTTGCGTATGTAAAATTAATAAAGTCTTTGGTTATGCCATAGCGCCAGTGTTTGGTGCCATCCCAAGCTGCTGCCCGTTCCCATTCAGCCTCAGTCGGCAAGCGATACCCATTGCGCACCGGTTCAAAGCGTGTCCAGCTCATTGTGTTATAGCAGGGTTGTAATCCGTTTATGATACTCAGCCAGTTGCAATACACCAAGGCACCATACCATGATACCCGCACCACAGGATGCTCTGACATCGGGAAACCATCACGACTGCGAACACTAAAGACATCATCACTATATGATATTTGAGAATAATAGTTGCTGGTCGCTGTATCCACAAGAGATTTACCATAAGCAGAAACTATCCATCCCGTGTAAACGTCACCTCCTGGATTTGTAATATATCCCTGATCAAGAGCCCAGTTCAATACATCGGCATATTCCTGGTTCGTCACCGGGTATTTGCCTATTTGGTATGCATCCAAATAAACATCATGTACAGGAACTTCATCATATTGCCCCTCATCTGTATATGGCCGGCCCATCTGAAACCACCCAGCAGGCACGTCAACCATTTCTGGAGGGGTTGCTCCCGCAAAAAAACTGGGAGTTAAGACGATAACATACAGTAACCCATACCCTTTTGACAAACAGACAAATCTATACATACCGTACACCTTTTCCCTTACGTAAATAGTATAAACCTTCTTCCGTAAAGGTATTATATCACAATAAAAGAAAACTGCATTAAAAAATATCGCTTTCGTCAACCTCTTTGAGTCATTTCAGCGTGATAATGCATGCATGGGAAAAATCTGGGGTACGCAATATGGTGTCTTCAAGCAGGGTGCAGGAATGTCGGTTGTCAAAATCGCACCAGGCTTCGGCAGCAGCGATGGGTAGGGTCGTGTCAAGGCGCAAGTCCACATGATGGCAACGGCCCTCTCCCTTGTGTACGAGAAATAGCAGCGTTGCGCCAGTGCTTTCATTGCGGAAAGGAACGACATGCACCGTGCCGGTGTCTTCAGCAAAGGCAACCGGACTTGATACTTCCAGTTGCGCAACAGCGTCCGTTATCCGCTGTCGGCGTTGACGACGTAGTTCGGGGATGCGTTCCGGATCAGGTGCTTCCACCAGTACTGGCGGCGTGTTGCCGTAGACCTGCTCCCGCTTCAGTTTTCCCCAGTACTGGCGGCCTATGGGTTCTTCCAATGACACCACACGCGATTTACCGGCAAGTTTCACATCGAAGGGTACGCCGCGCAGATCTTTTTCCGGCAGTCTGCCGCTGCTGATAACTGCGCTGCCTGCATCTACAAAAGCCAGCAGTTTTTCATATACCGCCCGTGGCAGCATAGGACAATCGCTCACGAACAGGGCGTCATATTTCTCCAAAGGATTGCCCACGGTGTTTTCTATTTCGTAAGGCGTCCACACATCCACCGTGAACCCGGTGTCCAGCAGCAGATGATACAGGCCGCCGCTGTCAATCATGTCGCCCTTGTAACCGCCTTCATCCGCCAGGGAATAACTCATGATGGGCATCAGCAATGCCATGTTGGTATAGGGCTTGAACCCTTTCACCGCTTCAATGGCGCTGCGCGTATCGGACACAAGCCGGTTGCGGTCACCTGTCGTCATGCGCTGCGAAAAGGAGTAATCCGGCACGCCTTTCCAGCCATACCAGAGGGTCTGGGTCATGCCGTGTTGCACGGCCGCCAGCGTGCCCCGGTAGATGGCCTCAAACCCGGAATACAGGCCGTAGGGGAAGTCAATGAGGTCTGTGGCGCGGACCGGCTTGCCGTACTTGCGCGCTGTGTCTACCACATGGGTCGCCCAGGTGTAGTCCCGACCGGCAATGCACATCTGGATGCCGTTCACGTCAATGTCCGGCGTGTTCATGAGGCTGATGTCCAGCCGCTGGTTCACCATGGCGTAGTCCCACTGCGCTTGTTGCGCAAACACAAACCCCACATAACTGGAAATCTCTCTGTCCGGATCACAGCTGCGGATGTGCTTCGCACAGGTGTTCAGCCATTGCGCCATCGCCTCATAAGAAAAGGTAATCCAGTCCTCCAGCATGAGTACGACATTGCCGGCAAGGGAAGTATTGCCTTCCGCTTTCAGCGTGAGCAGCAACTCCCCGTTCTCCATAACAGCAGACGACGTGCTTTCGCCTGTATAGGCATGATGCGACCATGCTGCGGCATCACGATTCGTCAGCACAATACCCGAAGCACCCTCCGTCAAAGTCGGATTGCGAAACGTGACCTCACCCCATGCCAGTAGTTTACAGTGCAGAACAACAGAAGCGGCATTGGACGGCGCCAACACATCGCCCTGCAGACGATAGACGTCCGCGGTATTGCCATCCCCCTGCACGGCAGACACGGTGATCAGGTTGCCCGCGCCATCCAGCCATGCAAAATGGAATCCCGCGAAACGGGCCGCTGCGCTGTCACCCGACACGGTTGCCGAAGCGGTGTACCGCTTTCCGGGCGTTAAGGGAACCGCCTTGAAGGCGTAACTGGCATCAGCGCCCGCACCAAGAGCAAAGGTGGGTTCGTTGGCGTGGAAACCGCCAATGTTGGCCGGGCGCGGCGGCTGCGCATCCGACCAGTCGGCATACTGCTGCCCCCAGGCATCATTCAGCGCATCCAGTGCCCCATACTTTTTCTGCAGCCACGAATGAAACGCATCCAGCGCCATAGGGCTGTAATCCATTGAACCGGGATAGAACCACTCCGCGCCGTTCAGGTATCCCGGCACCAACCCCTCCTTGTCATGTTCTTTGAACCATGTGGTGAATTGTTCAATGTAGTTGAAAACCGATTCCCGGAATACAGGTGAATGGAGCGAAGAAAACTTCCAGACCTTGCCGTCCGCGCCAATAAGATTCTGGTCAACGCGCCGCGTCATTTCCTGCCGCCACGGGCTGCTAGAGTGATGTATCGCCGCATCAATAATCGGGTAGCCCTTGCGGCCCGTCTCCCGCAACATGGGCAGCCACCCCGCCGCGTTGCTGAAATCAACGCGCATGGATTCAACGCTTGGGTTCGCTTCGTCCAGGTCCACCATGCGCCAGTGAATCAAATCCGCCAACTCCGCAGTAACCGGTACTTCGGCAAGTTTGTCCAGATCGCCTTCATGGTAATGGGTGACAAAACCAACGGGTGATTGCGCCATTGCCGGAAAGACAAGAATCAACAACACAAAGAACATCATCACGGAGAGGGGACATTCCTGTCCCCTGTGCTTAAACAAATTTTGGGGACAGGAATGTCCACTCTCCGTATTCAAGCCCGGGGGACAGGAATGTCCCCCCTCCGATTTGCCATCTGCCATTATT
>CAZBNU010000201.1:0-3005 GCA_964493075.1 uncultured Nitrospirales bacterium
AACGAGATTGCTTCGTACCTCGCAATGACGATGGTTGACATCTTTTATGTTGGTTCCGGCTTTACCGGATGAGGCAACAGAATTGAGAAACGGTAGTTCGGCCTATCGAAGGGCTTTAACTGTTATTTATAGAATTTTTGCAGGAGTACAGGTTACTTGTTGCTTGGCATAGTATTCAATCATGGCTTCCTAAGGCCATAAGCACAACATCGCCTACTGAAGGTGTGACCACACCTCTTCCTCCTCGGGCCATTTCCAATCCTCTGCAAGTGTTTGCTGACTCAACAGTGCTGTTTCAGAAACACCTGGAACTTCAATAATGGTCACTATTGCATGGCAGGTATGTGATCACTTTACAGGTTCCTGTAACTGTACCTGTCCATTTGTATCAATGGTTGCTTCTATTGACTTCAACGTAGATGCACCTCATCAGTAAGTATCTTCTTTAGAGCATAAGGAAACCCAAGTGGATAATGCAAACGACGAGATATCAGTTTGTGAGCGTATGCCGACATTTATGTTCAATCAATGTGTCCAAAAACAATGAGGTTATCCCTATTGCAAGGGCACGCTTTCAACTCTACGAATGCGCCTGGTCCATATGGGTTATTACTTCTTTCCCAAGAGACAAGTTTTGTTGCGGAACATTGATCGGGATCCCACCAGGAAAGTGGGGAAGTTTTGTCGGAATCTGACCAAGAAACATATTCAGGAATTTTATTACGCTTGATAGCATCGAGTTGACCTTTCCCGGCAGCGCTTGTCAAACAAACGGGAATCGTATCCGGGTTGATTGTAGTCTTTTCACTAAGTCTGAATGTTGATTCCAAGTTTTTCACCTCAGCAAGAATCTCATCAAATGTTTTTCTGTTTATCGTAAACTTAAAATAGCTACGGCCCTCCCCGTGAGTACTGATACTATGAACATGTAAACCAGAAATTTTTTCAATATATGTATTGATGGTCTCTTCTGGTATTTCACGGCCTAATAAGTAATGAAAATAAGAGAGACGACGGTTCCTTTCATCCCAATACTGCTGCCGGGTTTCAATCTTGAATACTACGGCCATATCATCCATGGGCACATCGGGGCATTCAATAAACAGCGCCGTGTTCATCTGTTTCCAGGTAATGGGCGCCGAGGAGCCAAGGAGTGATACATTTGTAACAGGTATCGCGGCTCTATCTTTACCGTCTTTGCCGAAAGCGGTTAGTTCGATGCGTTCAGCAGCATCAGGCTGACCGAGCAAAATCGCGTAGACCGTATCGCCGTTGCGCGTGTAGCGGATATCCTCGTGCTTGTAACGTACGATACCCACAAAATGACCGCCTTTTTTCATTTGTGTGGGGCCTTCACCATATACCACAAACGGGCGTGTGCCATAGATGGCTTCGCCGTAGGCGTCGAGCCATTTACCGATAGCGAGCAATACGTCCTGCTGATCCTGGGGGATAGTGCCGTCTGCCATAGGGGAGATGTTCAGCAGCAACTGACCATTCTTGCTTACGATGTCAATAAGCACATCCAGCACTTCGTCCGCTGGTTTAATCTTCAGATTTTCCGTATAGCACCAACTACCGTAACTGAGGGTATCGTCTGTGAGCCAAGGTTCATCAAGCATGGTGTCGGCACGGCCTTTTTCAAAATCTTCCAACACCACTTCCAGAGGCAGGTCGCGCTGTTTGCAGGTAATGACCACATCCTTGTTCCATTCTTTGGCGCGGTTCAGATAATAGGCGAGAAACTTCATCTGGTACGTCTCTGGAATTTCATCCAGCCAGGAATCGAACCAGATCAGGTCGGGCTGGTACTGGTCTATCACTTCCTGTAGTTTGCCCAACCACAAGTCGCAGAATTCCAGGCGTGGCAGGTTGCCATACAGCATGCACAACTCGGGGTCTGCCGATAAGGTAGGCCAACCGTCTACACGCGGGTAATGACCTTCCCAGACCAGTTCACCATTCTTATTTATCAGATGCTGGTTGTTCCGTGCATGATGGAAGGATGTGACGAACCGCAACCCGCGCGCCCGTGCCGCTTTTGCCAGTTCCCCGGCAATGTCCCGCTTGGGTCCCTTGTCTGCCGCGTTCCACGGCGTCAATGCGCTATCCCACATCGAAAAGCCATCATGGTGCTCCGCCACTGGACCCATAAACTGTGCACCGGCCTTCACAAACAGGTCTGCCCATGCATCGGCGTCAAAATTCTCTGCTTTGAACATGGGTACAAAATCGTGATAGCCGAATACAGACGGATCGCCGTAGGTTTCGGTATGATGTCGGCATTCAGCAGACTTCTTGATGTGCATATTCCGGGGATACCATTCGTTGCCGAAGGCTGGCACAGAATATACCCCCCAGTGAAAATAGATGCCGAACTTCGCATCCCGGAACCATTCCGGTGCCTGGGTATGCGCCTGTAAGGATTGCCAGTCCGGCGTATAGGGTCCGTCAGCAGTCTTCTCGGCATACACAGCCGCAACACAGAGAAGCAATAAGGTAATGAACAGAAAAGTATGCTTATTCATAGTGACTCCTTTATTGTTTAGGACTACACATCTCAACCTTAAGTTCCATACAACAAATTACAATTCATAAAATCAACGAAAATGAGAATACGCGGAGTCTTTTTACTCTTTGCCTTGGAGATATTTATCGAGAAAGGCAAAGGCTTCTGTCTGCATTTCCTCATTGAATACATGGGGTACTGGCCAAATGCGGGTGTACAGGCGATCGGAAACACCTTGTGATTCATAGACGTTTTGTAGAATGGCATAGGATGCTTCCACGCCTTTGACCGGGAACAGAGCATCTTCCGAACCGTTGAAGAACAGCATGGGCTTGGGACAGGCGATGCTTGCTACGTGGGGATAGTCGAGCAGGTTGCGCAGGCCGGGGTGGATCATGCTGAAGGCAGACTGGCCGCGGGTCTGGTTGTTGCCTGCCTCCATGAGGGTGGGTGTGTCGCCCAGCCAGCAGATGGCAGCGCCAACCTTAACGATGTC
>CAZBNU010000201.1:3105-7487 GCA_964493075.1 uncultured Nitrospirales bacterium
GCAAACACCACATAGCCGCGTGCCGCGAGTTCGTCACCGATGAATTTACCATCATAACAGGCCGCCGTCCACTCCTGTGCATCCTTCAGTTTTTCTTGCTCATCTGCAAAGGGACGGATCACCTTCTCCTTGCCTATGGTGAAGTGGGCGCCGTGATCGTGCAGCGCAAGTATCGCCGGAAAGGGACCTGCACCGTCAGGAACAAGGAGATACGCAGCGACGCGTTCGTCCGCGGAGATGTTAAAGGCCAGTTTCCGTGCTTCGTATCCATTACGTTCTTCCGTTGCAATCACCTCCGGATTGAAGGATGTACGTGGCGGCGGTGTTTGCAAGGAATTGAGAAATGCATCGCGTGCTGTTTCCCGCCAAATTGCAAAGGATTGCTCCGACTTTTGCCAGGCAAGTGAAAAGTCCATGCGCACAATCCGTTCCGCAGCAAAAACGGGCAGGCGATCCTTCATGCCATACTGCAGCACTTCCTTTTCGGGAGGTAAATCATTAGCAGCGAAATCTGTCCCAGACTCCGGGAGTTTTGATAGAATTTGTTTCAACGGTTTACTGGCGTTGAACAGTCGCTCCGCGGGCCGGTGGCGCAGATAGAAGTGCAGTGCTTCGAAAAAATGGACAAGCCCTTCCGGTGCGGATGTACCGCAATAAACACCGCCTTCGGCATAGTCCCGCGTCGGGTCACGGTCCTCCGGCTTTTGATACAGGTCGTAGATGGATTGGTTTTCCAAAATGCCTGTTGTCTTTTCCCATCCCGCCACGCCGTTGAGGATTGTTGCTGTACGAAGGTATCCATTTACCCGCGCCTGCAAGGACCGTTCTATGGCATCCAAATGCAAAGATACAGATTCCCCCTGTTGCTTCAACACACCCGCTGCACGTGCCAGTTGGGCGGCATGTTCCATACCCTGATCAATGATGGTCCACGAACTGCGCGGATGGGGATATCGCCAGCCACCAACGGGGTCTTGTGCACCTGCCTGAAAATCAGCAACAGCGCGAATGGTTTCCTTAAGCAGATTTTCTTCAGGACAAACCGCAAAAAGGGCGGGCAATCCCGACAACCCGTACCCCATGATATAAGGTTTTCCATACTCCACCTTCAACCCGTGGGCATCATCATCAATGTAAGGCACATCCTCATCCAGGGGGTTGCCGCCCTGACTGAACAGCAGTTCATCCCCCAGACGCCCACGCAGTTCCCGATACAAGCGCAATGCTTCATCCAGATATTCCGGCATTTTCGTGTACCGGTACAACGCCATAAATTCGGCCACGTCGCCGATGTTTCGTCCCTCGCCAGTATTGGTGTGGATGTGCTCTTTGGCATAGGCCACCTGCGCATTCAATGCAGCGAGCATGCGCGGGTCGCCTGTTTCCTCATATGCCAGAAAAAAAGAATCGAAACCTTTGGTGCAGAAATGGGAAGACCAGTTGGTACGCCACATGAAATTCGGATCGTTTTCGTGTTCCTTCTCACCTTGTGCGGCGGCGTTGTTATAGCGGGTGCCACCATAACCTTTGTCCCGTCCCCACCACACGGACAGATCGTGGATATTTTCACACCACAAGGACGCTGTTTCGAGGAGATGCTTGTTGCCGCTGCGCCAGCCTTCCATGAAGATTGGCGGGCAATGATTCAGGCGGTTCATACCGTGAACAGAACCATATTTTCGTCCTCTGGCGTAGGAGGTAACATTGCCAAAATCATCGCCAACAGCCATTGCCTCCTTGATAGCGGCGTGGGTAAAAGATATTAAATCATCCAGTAAGGGCGTATAAGCCAGATCAGGAGTTATACCGTATCCATATAGTGCATCATAAACCGCAGGCGATGTGGTTATGTCCAGATCATAAGTCAGCAAAGGCGTGCGTTCTGAAAGCGTTTCGGGATCAATTGCAAATGCCGCGGAACGCCATGCGGTTTCCTGGAACGCAACCTCTTCGGAGGCTTCACATCGAAGAAATCTTATGGTGTCATCGGCAGTCTCTACATACCCGCGTTTTTCTTTATGGGCGCGGGGAAAACGTACAAGCGCGCCATCAGCGGCAATTGAAAAGGACTCATCGTTCGCTTCACTGAAAATGTGTCGTGCCGTATCGGGTACATCGAGTCCGGCAATCTCCCAACCCAGATCGGGGGCGCTATCATTCCCCGGCAATAACCGCTGTAGATGTGCACGCACAGCAACGCCGCCAACGCTGTCCATCTGCAGTTCCATAATGCGTGGCCAGGTTGAATCGGGGACAAGCAGTCGTACCCATAGATAATGTGCGCCCTGTTCCACAATATCGAGTTGCGGCGCAGAGGTTGCTGCAAGTTCCGGCGCTATCAGGCTTGCGCTCCATAGAGTTCCGCCTGCATTTGAAAACGTAACTTCATAACCTGAAACGAATACGTCCCCCTGCGTGGTTGCAAACAGTACCCCGTCATCGGTTTGTGTTGTTTCGGTAATGAAGCTGTCCGGCGATTTCGCCTCTGTTAACGCCAACGTAAAGATGTGCGGTGCTGCATCCGAAAAGTCGTAAGGAAAAGTAACCATCGCCCTTCGAATGGAAACGGGCGTACCCGGATGCAGGGTTAATACCCGTACATCGGCAACCGTGACAATGTTGTTGCAGGTTGCTGTAATGCCCAGACCTTCCGGGAATGTGCCGGGGGCAAAGGGAATGGAACACCGCACCAGTTGTCGGCCCGGTTTTGATGTCGCCACGGTGATATCCGGCAGATCGCCAATACGGCCCGTGCATATCCCTGCCGGATTTGCTTGAATCGCTTCGGGGAGAACCTGTTTGATCCATTCCGAAGAATCGCTGTAGGCGATTGTACCTGCAGACAGCAGAATAAATACAAGAAGGCTACGCAAGGGGAAGCGCCGGATCAAGACAGGTGTACTGGTCGTGAAGTTCGATGATGCTGACAATATGAGGGTCCTCCGGTAATGCTCCGATACTGGTGATAAGGCGACAGACACCGTAGCCGCAGATTTTATTATTGTAGTCCTGCTCCCATTGGCGATAGGTCTGTTCCTCCTGTTCCGTTTCCCAGGGATACCGGTTTGGGGGACGAAAACAACCACAACGCCAGGGCTTGGGGGTCAGTCGCGCACGAAAACATTCCTGCTTGATTGTCAGACGTCGGTAGAGTTTATCGCTTCCCAACGCATCCAGCAAAGCCACTACTTCTTCGCTGGTTGGACTGTACAGGCGGTCCATGAACAGAAGGCGCAATCCGGCAGCAGTTTCGTAAAGGCGAAATTTCTGATAGGGATTTTTTTGAGACCATTGCATCACATTGTCAATGGTTCTTTCTCTGGCAACACGCTTGCGCTCTTCCTTGAGTTGCTTGTTAAACATCAACCGAATTGCATCAATAAACCCTGTTGGGGTGGGTTGCGGAAAATCAATATCCACGAAACAGACTGATGCCGTATTAAGCACCAGCGATCCGTAACGGTTCCGTGTGATAAGCGCAATCTGTTCTTCGCCGAAAACAATCTCTTCCCGGATTTCCTCGCGCAATGGACGTTCCAGGTAATCATAGGAATTATCGTTGCTGTAATGCGGTGGGTTTTCAAAGACACGTCGGACACGTTCCGCGGCTGCCTGCTGGGCTGCCGCCTGACTTTCAAAGGACCACCCCCACACGGCGTAACACCGTTCCTTGCCTTTCCGGTCTATGCCGCTGTAGATTTGCTTGCCCCAGAAAGGGGGGATATGCATAACTGTTGCTCCAAATAGTAGGATTGCTGCAATACAACGGAAACTCTGCTTACATTATGATCTTATAGAGGTGTAGAGCGTTCCCATAATGTTTCCGGCGCAATGTCAATGTTGCCCGGCCACACAACCGTACCAAGCGCTACGGATGCTTTCATAAACGTATCGTCATTCAGCAGTCGATTAAAAGGCTTCTGATGAAGAAAAGGTTTCATATCAAAAAGTCTCTTATCGTTGTTTTCAAACAGTAATGATAACGTGTAGTCATTTTTGGCTTTAACATCAATTACATCGAGTAACATTTGAAAATATCCCTATGCTGTTATTGGAGCGGAGTGATACGGAACGGTTCTTCTCCTGACGCGGCAAGATCCCAATCAGCCAATAATTCGTCCCTGTGAATATCAATCCATACTTGCACCATACGCAATTGTTTAGGAGGAAACTTACCTGCAAGGACTAAACCATCATCTATTGCTATAGATGCTTTCTGGCCTTGATAACGAACATGTATATGCGGCCTGTTGTGATGGCTGCTGTCTCCATAAAATATTGACTCTATGATTCCATAAAACATTGATATTGTGGGTATTGCACTCCTCCACTTGTTTGTTATGGGTGTCCATGTTCAATAAAATGGCATCAACCAAAATAAT
>CAZBNU010000202.1:0-7464 GCA_964493075.1 uncultured Nitrospirales bacterium
AGTACGCCTACAGAGTAGATACTTGTTTTTGATCGTAGTTTTAATCTGATAAGGCGTTATGATCCGTCCGGCTTGAACGCTTCCACTATGCCGTCCATGCGTTCGCCGTCCTGCAGCTGGGCAACCCGTTCGAAGCCGGCGATGTGCAGCGCCGTCCGGATTTCCGCGAGAGTATAACAGTTGCCGCCTTCGGTGGCGGCGAGCATGTTCACTGCGAACACCGCGCCGCCAACAGGTTGGATACGGTCCGGGTTCATGACATGGTCACGAATGAGGATGCGTCCACCCGGTACCAGTGCGTCAAAGCATTTTTTATACAGGGCAATATTTTGTTCGGGACTGTTCTGGTGGATAATGGCGGAAAGGAGCACCAGGTCATGGCCGCCGGGCAGCGGGTCCGTGTAGAAATCGCCCGCAGCCAAAGCGATGCGGTCTTTTACAGGAGAATTTGCCAACCGTTCCTGCGCCATCTTGATGACCGGCGCACGATCAAATACAGTGGCGCGCATTTTGGGGTAGTGACGTGCGAACGCCTCGGCATAGGTGCCCGTAGCGCCGCCTACATCCAGCAAGGCTTTCGAGGCGTCCGCCTTGGCGTTAATCGCAATCCCGTCGGCAGCATGACGGCCCACCACGTGCATGGCGTAAATAAAGGCTTTCAGGTGGTCCCCTTCAAACAAGCCTGCCGGGGTGGATACCTTCTTCCCTGAACGCACAATATCCGTGAGGTCGGACCAGCGCTGCCATACACTGCCGGTATGCAGTATCATGGGCAGCACGGTTTCGGGGGATTTTGACGAAAGCACCGGCAGCAGCGCTTCAGGACACGAATAGGTGTCGTCCTGCTTCTCCAGTAGTCCGATTGCGGACAGCGCATCCAGGAGAATTTCCGTGCCGCGTTGGTCAGAACCGAGCGCGTCAACAACCTCTTCGAGCGTCTTCGGGGAAGCCAGCGCGGTAAAGACGTCCAACTCAGCAGCGGTCAGCAGCAGACGTGATTCCATAAAGGCGCGGGCAAGTCCCAGTACCGATTCGGCATTCCAGTGTGTCATGATACGATTCCTTTCTTAGGTGAATACTGCGAGGGCGATGGGACTTATGGGACTTATGGGACCTATGAAATACGAACCCTTCTTTTGCCGAAAATCATATATCCCATAAGTCCTATTTGTCCCATAAAGGTGAGTTGCCACAAAATATTACTCAAAGCACACTACTTATTTTATGCCTTCAGGCAGGTGCTTCTCAATAGATTTTGCCACTTGTTCCGCTTGCGCGGCTTGGCCTTTGCCATTGTAATGGACACCATCTTCGGCGAAGAATTCGGGGTGGTCTATGACGGCGGCGTAGAGGTCGTTGATGGGAATCTCATGTTCTTCCATAATTTCGGTGGCGATGCGGTTGCGTTCAAGCACCCGGTCATTTTTTTTGGTATTGATTTTGGTGACCTCCTTGGCCATGCGCACGGGGGTGGTCATGCACCAGACGAGTTTCGCTTCAGGAGCAAACTGCTCGATTACTGAAAGCAGCGCTACCAGACCCGCCTTGTATTCCGCTTCCGAGTAGTCCCAGCCGTGTAGTCCGTTGTTGATGTGAATGACATCGAAGTCATAACGGTTCAGCAGCAGGATGAGTTCTGAAAGGTAATCGGGATTGCTGAGAAAGAGGGACGTAGCATACCGGGCGCAACTGACCTTCTCCCCCAGCGCTTTCTCCACAGCGCCGTAGTAGCCCTTCACAATGGAATCGCCCACAAGCAACACCCGTGCCGCTACCTCCTGGTTTGCATTCATCACCCAGACATCCGTCCATTCGATTCGCTCCAGTTTGGGTTCTTCCGCGTTGCTTATGAAAGGAAAAAGCAACAAGGCCATGACGGCAATCATACTGTTTCGGTGCATCTGTATTTCCTCCGGGAGTTCTGTTTTATTGTATCGGCTTGCTGGTAATCAGCCCGATGCCGCGGCCTTTATCGCCGACAGCGCAGTAGTACATATAGAAGGTATCATTGTCTTCATTATAGACCAGCGATATCTTGTGCGCATAGGTTGCGTCCAATCCGTCCGGATGGCCTCCAGCGCGGTAGAGCGGTTCCGGGTGGCTCGTCCAGTGTAGCAGGTCACGCGAGAAGGCGGCCATAATGTGCGCACCACCTTTGCCCACGCCGAAGTAGAACATCACCCAGTGGTCGCCGTCCCGGAACACTTTGCCGTCAGAACAGAACTTTTCGTCATAACCACCGGTACGTACCCGGACAATGGGATTCTTTGGATTTCGTTCCCACGTCATGAGGTCTTTGGACGTTGCCATGCCGAGTTGTTCTATTCCGTTGCGTTTGGCGTTGTAATAATTGTAGAACCGGCCGTCATGCTTCACCAGCCAGGGCTGATAGATGCAGTCCTTTTCCCAATCACCTACATCAGGATCATGCACCGATAAAATGTAAGTGTCCTGTGCCCGCTCCCACGTGAGGCCGTCGTCGCTCTTTGCCACGCCTTCATACCCGGGGTCTATCTCGTAACCACCCTGCCTGGCATAACATCCATAGAGGGTCCAGTAATGCCCGTCCCGCTTTTTCAGCACACGCGGTGCCTTGATGTCATAGGATTCATAGAGATACGCACCCACCACGCACCCGCCAAAGTCGAATTCTCCCTCCTTGCCGAAGCCCATCGCCAGCCGTGGATTCGTCCAATGCACCAGGTCTGTGCTGTCCGCGACAAAGGAATTGTAGCCCTTGCCGTCAAAGGCGATGAAACTGATATGCCACACGTCCTCTTCGCCGGGCAGCTGATACACACAGGGAACGTCGGTATTCCTGAAAGCCTCGTGGCCGGGAATATTCGGTTTCGCGGCAATCACATGGTCGGGATAATAGTGCCAGTTCCGATAGGGCGCCGTCCAAGCGTTCAGTGTTTCAATGTCGATTACACTTTGGGGTTCTTCCGACGCAAGCGGACCGTGAACGGCAATCAATGACATCACCGAAATGCAAAATAGTGTGCGTCCTTTAGAAATCATTCTTTCATCCTGCGGTATTGCTGATAAAGAATCTGACCGATTGGACAGATTCGATTGATATTTTCCTCTTTGTTGATTCGGAATCTTTCATGATTCAACAGAAAACACTAGGATAGAAAGAGTATAATGTATGTGCGGATAGGAAACAACATGAATCATGTATGGGTTTAATGTTGCATTTGGAAATTGAACATCCGTATGCTATCTTTTTGCGGAAAAAGTTTGACATTATCATTAAAATCTGGCACACTACGGGCATGTGAAAATATTTTCAGTATATCAACCAAGGAGATCATGATATGGCAGCAGGCAGTGAAGACAAGGGAAAAGTAAAGGCATTGGATATTGCGTTGGCGCAACTTGAAAAGCAGTTTGGGCGGGGTACCCTGGTGCGCCTTGGGGATGATTCATTCCGTGAAGGGGTGGCGGTAATTCCCACAGGCAGCCTTTCCCTTGATATTGCCACGGGTGTGGGGGGCTTGCCGCGGGGGCGCGTTATTGAGGTGTTCGGTCCCGAATCCTCTGGCAAGACTACGCTTGCGCTTCATGTGGTGGCTAATGCGCAGCGTGCTGGCGGTATTGCCTGTTATATAGATGCGGAGCATGCGCTGGATCCTGGTTTTGCGGGGAAGATTGGTGTGGACATTGACAACCTGTTGGTGTCTCAGCCTGACACTGCGGAACAGGCACTGGAGATATGCGAGAATCTTGTGCGCAGCAATGCGGTGGATATTATTGTGGTGGATTCTGTTGCAGCGCTGGTTCCCAAGGCGGAAGTGGAAGGCGAGATGGGCGATTCCCATGTGGGGCTGCAGGCGCGGCTTATGTCACAGGCGCTTCGCAAGCTTACTGCGGTTATCAGCCGTTCAAAGACAACGGTAATTTTCATCAATCAGATTCGTGAGAAAATTGGCGTCATGTTCGGCAGTCCGGAAACCACCACCGGTGGGCGCGCCCTCAAATTTTATTCCAGTATGCGCCTGGACATACGTCGCATTGGCGGTTTGAAAGACAGAGAGGACAATGTGGGCAACCGTGTCCGCGTGAAAGTAGTCAAAAATAAGGTCAGCGCTCCCTTCAGGCAGGCGGAATTTGATATCCTTTTTAATGAAGGCATCAGTCGTGAAGGGGACATATTGGATTTGGCTATTGAAGAAAAACTGATTCAGAAAAGCGGCGCATGGTTTTCCTATGATGGGGAGAATCTCGGACAGGGCCGTGAAAATACCCGACAGCATCTTCGGGACCATCCCGAATTGACGGAATCCCTGCGCGAAAAGATCATTGCGGCCAAAGATCTTCCCTGGGCAGTCAAAAACACGAAAGAAGCGGAGAGCGGCACTGCAGCAGAATAGTACAGAACAGATACGGAATCAAAGGCGCTTGTTGATACCTGTCACGGTTATTGTTTCCCTTTTACTGGTGGCGGTGTTGTCAGTGGGCGCCCTGTTTCTCAAGTATCGGATAGACCATGCCCGTTCGTTATCAGCGAATGCCATCGGTGCGCGCATAGGCGTTGACTTTGGGTTCGATGCCTTGCATACGGAAGGCTTGCGGAGTCTGCGCATTGAGGGGCTTCATTTTGATATGCCGATTCCCGGTCTGGGACATCTTTCCCTGACAGCGGACACCCTGAAGCTGACGCTGTCTTTCGCCGACCTGTTTCGCGGGGAATCCGCCATAGGAAAGGCGGAAGTCAGCGGTGCACATCTCATTGTGCATGCTTCTGCGCTACCGTTGCCGTCAGTGAAGACGCCTGTCAAGCCATTCTCCATTGACCCTTTAATATCCAGACTGCCCTCAATGGATTTTATGGGGGACGGATGCAGCATTGAATACCACCTAACCCCGGAAGATCCGCCTGTTATAGTCAAGGACATTGCGTTTATAGCCTCAAAGAATGCGAAATCCTCGGAACTGTCCCTTTCCATTTCTGCTTCATCGCTTGCAGGGAAGGAAGAAAGCCACATTAAAATTGATGGTGTGTACCGTTCCCCCGATACGGTGGATGCTACCATTGAAATTGATTCGCTCACGACGGCGCATATTGCGCCCTTTGACGTGTTGCCGGAAGGATTGTCCGGGAGGGTATCGGTGCGTCTGCACGGTTTTGGAATGATTAACAAACAGATCATGGCAGAGTTGGCGGTGGATATTGATGACGTCCATTTTCCTGAAATGCCTGCGATAGCATCCATCGCGAACCTCACCTATGCGAAGTTGAATGCTTCAGTGCAGTTGGATGTGGATACGAAGCAGTTACATCTATTCCAAACATCACTGGGCGCTGATATTTTTAATGCAATACTGCAGGGAAATGTCAACTTCATGCAGAAACCGGTGGTGCTGGATGTTACCGCCCAGATTGGCAATATTCCGGCAGACAAACTCATTGCGGAGTTACTGACTGAAAAGACGGGGGAACTCGGTGAGATAAAGGTTGTGGTATCGCCTGATTCACAGATTTCAATCCGTGCGCATGGTCCGCTTGAAAAGCCCCTAATTGAAGCGCAAGCAACGGTGCCTTCGCTTACGGCCTCTGTAAAGCCTGCCGACAAGAAACTGCCTCAGGGAAATGTCCAGGTGGAGCAGGTTAATGTCCTCTGGGATAGTTCCCAGAAAATGCCGACGGCAACGGCCAGGCTTGTGGATGGCGTGGTTAATGCGCCGGAATTTGGTGTAAAAGCGGATAAGCTCGCGGGAACCGTTTCCTTTGACGGTGAGTATCTGACATTGCGTCCCATGATGGCCTCCATCTCCGGGAAGCCCTGGTCGGGAACGGTTTCGTACAGCATGACGGATCGCGAGATGCTTTTTGATGTGAATGGCACGCTCACAAAAATTGAGGAGACACCCCTTCACGACTTAATTAAGAAACTCTGGCTTGGCGGGGATATTGCCGTCCACGGCTGGGGCAGTATGGGGTTGGATGGACGTCTTAAACTTCAGGCCAACGCCGATGTGACCAAGGGCATGGTGGCTTTTGAGTGGTGGTTGCGCAAGCCTGTAGGTGTTGGCGCCTCCATTCATAACATAGAGGTGGATATGGTTCCGGGAAAAACCCTTGACGTGCAGGGAGAAGCCGCCATTGAGGATACGCGGATTCTGGCGAAGTTGGATTACGTGTATGTTGACGGCAAGTTTCAGCAAAAGCGCATTCGTGTGGATGTGCCGCACCTGGAGATAAACAGCGCCGGAAAGTGTGTGCAAATACCCTATACTGCGCGTGGGGAAACGTGTCGGGACGCCTATTACGAGTCGAATATTGTTGACGGTGTTTATGGAAATGATATTGCCAAGATTGGCGGTCATTTTGATTATGTATCTTTTTTGCCTGATGGTGGTGAAAACCCCTTGATTTGCCGGGATGCGGATGTTCTGGTTACTTTGACGGATATTGAAGGTGTGGAGCGCAGTGCGGCGCTGGTGATACATGCTGGCGAGGCGCATGTGCCGCCCTTTGGGGATGACTGGTTGCTGCCGCTTGGTCCAACTGAAGAATACGAAGCGCAAAATCCTCCGGAGCAGGAATCGCCGCCGCAACCATGGACGTATACGTTGTCTGCAAACAAGATAGTGGTGCCTCCCTGGCAGGGGGACAATTTCGAGGCGGAAGTCTACAGCAACGACGACGAAACGGGCTTTAAGTTTTTCCGTGCTGATTGTGGGAATGGCCGTCTGGAAGGCACCTACCTGCATGAAAAGCAGGATAATGTGATGCATCTTGATGCCACCTGGAATGCTATCCCGGCTACCTATTTGATACGGCATCTGGAATTGCCGGAGGTGCTGGAAGGGGATATTACTGGAAACATGAAGTATATTGTTGATCAGGACGATCCCCGTACCACAATGCGTGCCGAGGGTAAGTTCAATGTTGTAAACGGCCGTTTTATTCCGGAAGAACTGGCATTTATGCTGGCAGACACCCTTGGAAGCAGCTTTGTCGCCTTGCATCCGGATACGCTTGTCTTCAATGAGGTGGCTTCAAATGTGCTTATTGAAGGCGATCAGATCAAGACCGATGGTTTGGTGATAGACTCCGAAGGGATGCGTATTACAGGTGATGGGGTATGGGTGATGGAAGGGGATTTGGATTATAACATTAACATGGCTATCACACCGGACCTGGCGGAGCAAATCCCGCTTTTGATGGATTATTTTAATGTGCAGGGATTCCGAATGACCCAGCAGAACATCGAGATCGGATTTCATCTCAGCGGCCCCACATTCAGTCCCAGCGGCCAGTTGGCCGGATTGCCGCCCATTGGCGTCACTATTGTCAGTGGCGCTGCGGAAATGACCGGGGAAGCGATTAAATTGCTTGACACGCCGCGCCAGATGTTCATGTCCATATTCCGTGCTGGCGGCGGTATTTTGGGCGCCACCCGCACGCAACAGCAACAACCGCCGCCAAAGTAATTTCGTCGTCGTTTGGGCTGT
>CAZBNU010000203.1:0-7364 GCA_964493075.1 uncultured Nitrospirales bacterium
TGAGGCCACCTGACCCATATCCGTTTTGTATCACCCACAGACCTGTTCCTTCCGCAAACCTTAAACAAGCATTCCCGAAACTACTGATATACCCGGAAGCAAAAAACGCCATCCAGAATAAGCAATGAAGTATTCAAACACTCAACTGCCCCCTGCATTAAGTATAAAAAAAAGCCCCCCTCAAAGCAATTTAGACCCCCGATGCGCGAAGAACCCTTGCCATCAAGGTGAAAAGAAATCTTATCATGGGGTATAGTGTATTCATAAGTTACGTAGAACAATTACTTTCATCCTTCTTTCAGGAACCTGCCTATGGTGGAACATTATTTCATAGACGCTTATAACGTCATGCACAAATCCTCTCTTCTGCGGCCTGTAGTCGCAGAAAATCTGGAGCGCGCCCGGGAAATGTTGCTGGACAAGGTGGTCTGTTTCTGCCTGGCAGGCAGCAAGGAAGTCACAGTAGTATTTGACGGTCACCAGGCGGAGCAGTCCCTGTCGGTGCAGGCTGTAAGTGGACATGTGCCTGGCATGCACATCATTTTCTCACCCGCAAACACCTCTGCGGATTCGGTCATTGAACGCCTGATTTACCAGCAGCACAACCGGATGCAGTGTATCGTTGTCAGCAACGACGGCGGCCTGCGTTCCCTGTGCCGCGGCATGGGTGCGCTTACCATGGAGGCGGATAGTTTTCTCGCCTCGGTGCGTCAGTTCCAGCAGGGGGCAAGGGAAGCGATTGCGAAGCAAAAGGACACCCGTGCCTCTTTGCTGGAAGACCGCCTGAATCCTGAGAGCATACGGGTACTGGAGACCTTGCGCCCCAAACTGCCGGAAAAAAAGAAGCCTCGCAAAAAATAGGTCCGCCTGTTTTTATAAGCATCCAATGCGCTATAGTAACTTCCTTGTATGATTACGCGATTAAAACAAGAAGTTGAATTGGCACCAAATCTACCGTAATCGTCATTGCGAGGAACGAAGCAATCTGGTGTTACACGATGGCTTGCGATCAAACAAGATTGCTTCGTTCCTCGCAATGACGATGGTTAACCCGCGTTAGTTAAGACATGAGTGAACAGAATAAAAAATTGGATGGGCTGAAGGCGCAGCTTGGGCTGGTGCCTGCCAGCAGCATTGTCCCCCGGGAAAAGAAGGAACCTCAAGTGCGCTCCCTAAAGCCCCAGGCGCCTTCCGAAGAGAAGGCCGGGCGGGTGCTTTCCGATGCGCTGGCGGCACAACTGCGCGCGCGATTCCTGCTGGGTAACGATGCGCCGACTGCGCAGCATGGAGAGGTAGACGACAGTGCCGCAGAAATTGATGCCGTGCTTCCGGGAAGCCTTTCCGGCGAGGAGGGCAATGCCTTTTTTATGTTGCGCAGCCGCTATCCCCTTGACCACCTGGTGGGGGATGTCCCGCTGGGTGATGCCCTGCTCAGCGGCGGCAAAGAGGTGGCGCTAAGCGCCTGTGATGAATCCCTGCTGGCCTTCAATCCCCGCCAGACGTGTTTCATGGACACGGAAACCACCGGGCTTGCAGGCGGTGCGGGCACCGTGGCATTTCTGGTCGGAATAGGTTTTTTTGAGGACTCCGAATTTGTGCTGGAACAGTGTTTCATGCGCGACTACGACGACGAAGGCGCCATGCTGGGGTACCTCGCTGAAAAGCTGGCGGGATTCAGTACGGTGGTCAGTTACAATGGCAAGAGTTTTGATCTGCCCCTGATGCGGACGCGCTTTGTCCAACATCGTCTGCAATTTCCCCTGGACCAAGCATCCCATTATGATCTGGTGCACGCAGCGCGCCGGGTATGGAAGAAGCGTCTGAATAACTGCGCCCTCAGTAACATAGAGATGGAAGTGTTGGGTCTGCGCCGGCAGGGGGACGTGCCCGGCTACCTCATTCCCCATCTGTGGCTGCAGTACCTCGACAGCAGGAATGCCTATCCGTTGCAGCCGGTTTTTTATCACCATAAAATGGATATATTGTCTCTGGTGGCGCTTACCGGATACCTGGCCAAGAGACTCGATAACAGCAATAACACCTATTTCCAACACGCAGAGGACCGCCTCGCTGTTGTGAAGTTATACTATAAGAACAAGGACTATGAATCCGCCATCAAAGAGGCGCGGCTTTTTCTGGAAAGTTCGCTGATTAAAGACACGCTTCGCCGCGAATGCCTTTCTTTGTTGGGTCAGTCCTGTAAGCGGACCGGATTATTCGAAGACATGGTCGCTGCATGGACGTTAATGCACGAGGAGTTTCCCGAGGATGCCGAAGCCGCCGCCGAACTTGCCAAATACAAGGAGCACCAGGAACATAACCTGGTGGAAGCTATTACAATATGCCGGAAAACCCTGACCTGCATAGAGAAAAGGGGAATTACACTGGACTTCAGTATATCGGCGCTGCGTGGACGCCTTGCCCGTCTGGAAAAGAAACGGGAACGGCTTCGTATCCGGGGACATAATGAAGATGATTCTCTTTGCGACGATTAAGAGGCAAACATCAGGGACGTTTTCTCGCCTTCACCATCACCTCAAGGCCGGAAATATGTTCTCTGCCGGTAACCTCAAACCCACATGCGGCAAGTTGTGCCTGCAACGCATCCCCTCCGGCCTCGGTGCCGATAAGAAGTGTGCCCCCATCCTCAAGGCATCGTGAAAATTCGCGCAGCGCCCCATCCACATCCTGTATGTGTTCCAGTACCCGCGACGCGATAATGGCTTCAAAGGCGGTATCGGCAAAGGGTAGTGCGATTGCCGTGGCGTTGACCAGGGAGCGCGCGGGACGGCGCATGAACCGCAATTTGTGGTGAAGCACATCAACGCCCACGCTTTGCGGTGCGGCATTCAGGGTTTGCGAGGCGCCGCAGCCCACGTCGAGAACGCGCTGTTTGTCGCCGATGCACTCCAATGCGACGCGGTACCGCTGTAGTTGGCGTTGCCGCCGCCAGGGATTCCAGGAATAAAAGGCGCGGGTCTCGTAGTCGGCACTGGAGGGGCTGTTGCGCAGCACCCATAGCGCGCGCAGGGCGCGCAGATAGGCGATACCGAATTTGATAAGCCGCGCATGGGTGGCGCCGTGTCGTCGGGGCAGATAATGGAAGGGTTCTTCCTTGACCTGATACCCCTGGCAATAGGCCTTTACAAGTATCTCCTGCAACACGGCGTAGGTTTCATATTCCAGGCTGAGGCGGGCGATGGCCTTGCGGTGGTAAAGCCGGAATCCGCTGGACAAGTCGAGGGCGTCCATGCTGAGCACATTACGAAACACTGTATTCAATATACCGCTGAGTATTTTGCGTGTCCAGTGCATTTCGGCATGCCCCTGGGGCGCATAGCGAGATGCGATAATAATCTCCGCTTCGTTGCGACGTTCGTAGAGATAGCGAATAAATACTGGGTGGTGGGAAAAGTCCGCATCCATGGTAAGCAGGTAGGTGGCTTCAATATCCTCAAAGGCTGTCTTGATAGCGCCGCCGTAGCCGCTTCCCCTTTGCTGGAGCACCGTAGCGCCCAGCTGCTCTGCTACGGCAACAGTGTCGTCATGGCTGCCGCCGTCTATGACATATATCGCAGCAGAAGCTGGAATAAGACGCAACGCCTCCCTGATGCGCGGCAATAAGCCGCGCAAATTATCCGCCTCATTGAGGCAGGGAAGCACAATCGCCAAATCCAGCATAGACACCATCTCCTGTTGGGCGCCAACCTTTACGTGCCGCCATTGTTACTGCCTGCATTTTGCTTAAATCAACGCTTTGAGTTCTTCGGTAAGTTGCGTTTCCAATGTGGGGCTCATGCCGCCATGCACGGCTTTGATGAGACCATCCTTGCCGATGATTACGAGGCGGGGTATGCCTGTAACACCATATTTAGTGGCGATGTCGCCTTTGTCGAGCAGTACATTCACAGAAAGGCCGCTGCTCTGCAGAAAACCGCGCACCTTGTCCGGTGTTTCGCGCAGATTGACAGCGTAGAGGACAACATTCTTGTCCTTAAAATTGTTGGCCACGGCGGAAACAATGGGCATTGCCTGACGGCAGGGGCCACACCAGGATGCCCAGAAGTCGAGAATAACAATGTCTTTCCCGCGATGCTGGCTGAGTGACACGGTGCCGCCTTCAAGGGTAGGCAGTGTGAAAGCAGGCGCTTCCTGGCCGACCAAAGCGTCCGGCGCAGCGGCCCGTGCTTCTTTTTCAGGGGTAACACCAGGAGGCGGCGTAAAGGTGAATGTGCTTTCGGGCAACAGTTCGTCTATCTTCCAGTTCGTTAAGTCTACCATAAAACTCAGGGAAGCGCTGGAGGTTCTTGCATACTTGGCCAATGTGGCGCCACGAAGTTTCACTACAAAACCGCGCAGCATGGGCGGATCGGTAATACTCAGGAAGGCGCGGATAGAACACTGGGGAAAGAGCATGTCCACTGCATGATGAACAACGCCTTCAATCTCTTCAGCGCCACTGTACTCAGCCGGTTTCTCATACGAAAACTCTGTGCCATGCAGGAAATCTGCAAGCCAGGAAAAAGGGGTTTCGAAGGGACCACGGAGCATAGATTTAATCAACTGCATGCGGTCTTTTTCAGGTGATAATTCACGGTAAATGTTCTCGTCAACCGCATACATATACTGCTTTTGGCTATTGTTGTACACTCTGATTTCCTGATCCTCGGATTTCAGGCGAATGACGGCATCACTACCTTCACCCAGCATGAATCTTCCTGTAACGGTGGCGTTTGCTTCATTTTCTGCATCCTGAAAATTCATGACCATGTTCATGTCGAATTGTAGGGTCTTGCTTTCTGTAACGACAGATCGCACCTGCTCCACCAGCGTGGCGGGGTCAAGTTGCGCCATGGCCGCCTGCGAAAGTAAAACAACTGCGGCAAAGTAAAAAACAACAAGCCTGGCAAAGTATTTCTGATTCGTGTTTAGTAATTTCATGATTGGTATCCTGTAGTCAACACCACTTTCCCGGTGGTTTGACGGTTTTCCACCATCTCGTGAACGCGGGCAGCGTCTTCGAGGGGCAGTGCGTGTTTCACAATTACAGTCAATTTATCCTCTTCAAGCCATTGATACAGTTCCTGTATAGCCTGCATCATTGCAGCAGCGTCTTCCGTGTAGGCGAACAAATGAAATCCCGCTACAATCCAGTTGTTGGCGAGTAGTTCCACAGCATTTATCATGGCCGGTTGCTTGCAGGCAGCGCCAAGGGTAACCAGCATGCCGCGGGGCTTCAGACAGCGCAAAGACTGTGCCACCATATCGCCGCCCACCGATTCGATTACCAGATCACACATCCCGCCGCTAAGAATCTCCTTTACCCGCCGCGCCACATCCTCTTTGGAATAGTTTACAGGATGGTCGCATCCCAGTGCCGCTATCATCGCGCATTTCTCGTCGGAACCGCAAGCGCCAATAACGTGGGCGCCTTTGTTTCGTGCTATCTGCACCATCATGGTGCCAAGCCCGCCTGCGGCGGCGTTAATCAGTACCGCCTGTCCTTTGGACAACCTGCCCAGCGTGCAGAGGGCATGATACGCAGTGAGGTACTGGCATGGAATGGCGGCGGCCTGAAGAAAATTAAGTTGATCCGGTTTTGCAAGTAGACGGTTGGAGTCAGCAACGACATACTCGCTGTAGCCGGACTCACAAAAACAGGTTACCGCATCGCCTGCTTTCCAGCCGGGCACACCGTCGCCTGTTTTCTCAATAACGCCCGCTGCTTCAAATCCAGCGCCAAAGGGCGGTTTAGGCCCGCCGGGATAAAGCCCGTTGCGCTGCATAATATCAGCGTAGTTGACGCCTGCAGCAATCACGCGCACCAGCACCTGGCCCTTCGTGGGCTCAGGTACGGGTACTTCTTTCAGCGCCAACACTTCCGGTCCGCCATATTGCTCAACAACGATACTTTTCAATGGCTTGTTTCTCCTTAATACTGCTTTCTAATGTTTACCCAATAGTAACACAGTGGCGCATACACTTATTCACCAGCAACCCAGTCCGGCACAAACGCAGCATGTTTTATGGATGCCCCGTTTTTCGTGCGATACGAGTAGGACACATGAACCCGGCCATCCTTTCCCTGAACAACCGAGGGATAGGAAAAGGAGCCTGTCCCGGTTTCATCATGCTCAATGTGGCGCATCACCGGCCAGGTGTCGCCTTCATCGGTGGACAGGGCGGCAGCAAGGCTGTGCCTTCCTTCCTCAGTATCGTTGTAAATCATGATCCAACGGCCATCTGCAAGTGTACGTATGGCGACGCTTGCGCCCGGATTGGGCATTTCCGTTTTGTGTGATACCGTCCAGGTTTCGCCGTTGTCTGCGGAATCCGAACGGTGTATTCTGGTGGGGGATGCGCCGCTGTCGCGACAGAACGCCACCACAGAACCATCCTTTCGTTGTGCAACAGTTGGCTGTATCGGTGCCAGCCCGACGATGGGTGCGCTGGGCAACCAGGTTTTGCCGGTATCATCGGAATAGGCCATGAGTGACACATTAAAGCCGTCGGAATAGAGGGGCAGTAAAATGCGGCCCGAGTCCAGCACGAGCGGTTGGGTGCGGGTCATCCATCCGATTTGCCGCTTTAGCTTGTCTTTGGAAGCTTCCAAAAGCATCTGCGAATAGGGATAGGCATATTCCGCCCACATCCCCTCATCCGGGTCGAGTACCTTAAACGCTGCCTCCATTTGATCGGCAAATTCATCACCGGGGCGCAGCGTAATTACATCCTGCCAGTCCCAACGGGGCGCGCCGTCTTCGGTGTAATCCGCAGCGCGGCGGTATTTCAGCAGACAATTCTGCCAGCCGTTTGCCAGCACCACCACCCAGAACAACCAGAGCCGTTCTTCCGCGTCCACAAACAACACAGGGTTGCAGTCCGGAAACTCCGGTGTGTCCGCCATCTCAAAGACTTCGCTCCAGGCCGTGTCGCCCTTGCGCAGTCGCGCACCCTGAATCAGTACGTCATCAGCGGTGCGCTCGCCCGAACCGTGAAACCACGCCGCGATCAGGTCGCCGTCCGGTGTTTCCACAACACTACTTCCGTGGACGTGCTTCTCCTGCTCAGGAAAGATCAAGGCTGCTGAAAAATCTGCATTTGCATGTGCATACCCCTGGGTTAGTAAAACGACAGTCATCGTTAAAAAAAGAAAATGCCTCAAAACAGTTGCTCCTTATAAGTCTTGTTGGTCAGCAGTATTCTATTGTAAACGCAAATCAGTCCACCATAAAGGACACCAGCGAGAACGCAGGTAGGGGCGCAATTTTTTCCCTTCCGTTCAATGGCGGTAACTCTACCACAAAAGCAGCCTCCATTACGGCGCCTCCGAGACGCTCCACCAGGCGCGCCACGGCTGCCAC
>CAZBNU010000204.1:0-7312 GCA_964493075.1 uncultured Nitrospirales bacterium
GTGAGCAATGCGGCGGAGACTGCCGTCAAAGCCTCCATTTCAACGCCGGTAGGCCCTGTACAGGACACTTCGCTGGCTACGGTAACGCCGTCTGCATCCAACGCAGCCTGAACCTTGATTCCCGTTAAGGGCAGCGTATGACACAGCGGTATCCACTCTGCGGTACGCTTCGCGGCCTGAACGCCTGCTATTTCAGCGACGGTAAGCACGTCCCCTTTCTTCATGTTGTTATCGGCAATCAGGGCAACTGTTTCACGGGTTAGCCGAATTTTGCCTGTTGCCCGCGCAACACGCCGCTGGTCGGGTTTGTGTCCCACATCCACCATGCGGGCGCGCCCTTCTTCATCCACATGTGAAAAAGATTTCATTATCAACCTCCTATGGTATGAAACAGGGCGCCGCTGCAACTGCCGCATTCGGGTTTTGTAGTAACTGCCTGCTGGATGGCCGTTTCAGCACCCAGTTCGCGCACCGAAAATCCCAAATCATTAAACAGGCAGGGGCGCACCAGTCCATTGCTCGTCAGACGCAGCCGGTTGCAGTGGACGCAATCACCGCCAGTCCCGCCAATCACTATCGAAAAATGTCCACCAGCCAAATCCATACGTTTGATGAAGCGCACTTCAAGATTCTCCGAACGACAAAATTCCGCCACGGCACGGGCATCCGGCTCCTCCGGCGATTCCTGTATCACGCAATTGATTTTGACGGGGATCAGACCGGCGACGCGTGCGGAGTCAATGCCTGCGAGTACCCTGTTGACATCGCCACCCCGAGTGATTTCCGCATAGCGTTCTGGGTCAAGGGCATCCAAACTTACATTGACGCGATGCAATCCGGCTTTGGTCAGTTTGGGCGCATATTCAGCGAGCAAAATGCCATTGGTTGTCATGGCGAAGTCCTGAATGCCCTCAATCGCCGAAAGCATTTCCACAAGCGTAATGATACCGCGACGCACCAGCGGTTCCCCGCCGGTAAGACGCACCTTTGTGATGCCCCTAAGAACGGCTATCTGTGTAAAAGCCACTATTTCTTCAAAAGAGAGCATATCCTCATGGCGCAGCAGAGGCACGCCCTCTTTGGGCATGCAGTAGACGCACCGGAGATTGCATTTATCGGTGACGGAAATCCGAAGATAATTGATAGTGCGGTTAAAGGTGTCAAGCACGTAATGAAATGTCCTTATAGGAGGAGAAGATAATCGGTTGCTGAGTAAAGTCGGGGACGGTGAAATTATCTTAAGATTATAACAGGAATTGCGTGGCAGGCTGTTAGTGCTTGAAGTGTCCTTTAAGAACGGGGTTGTGTTACATTATCAGGGTAACAAGGTTTCCGACTATTGGTAATTCATAGTATAAAGGAATAGAGAATATGAAACGTCACTATCTAAAAACTGTCATAACAGTTTGCCTTGCTATCCCCGTTCTGCTTCAGACCGGTTGTGCCACCATGGGGGAGGGTGGTTTTCTCACCAATCTTAACATGGTCAGCACCCAGGAGGAAGTGCAACTTGGGCAGCGCTTTGCTGTAGAGGTGGAAAAACAGGAAAAGGTGCATCCCGATCCGGAACTTCAGGCCTACGTCCGTGAAGTTGGTCAGCGTATTGCCAGTGTTGCGCCGCGCCAGGATGTGGCGTTCACGTTTTCGGTGATTGATGCGCCGGACACGGTGAACGCTTTTGCGCTTCCGGGCGGCTATACCTATTACTACACCGGGTTGATGAATATCTGTGAAAGCGAAGCGGAGTTGGCGGCGGTCATGGCGCACGAAATTGCCCACGTATCGGCGCGTCATCATGGGGAGATGATAACGCGACAGATGGGCATGCAAACCATTGCCGATATTATTCTCGGAGAGAATCCCGGCACCGCCGCTTCGATGGTGACCCAGTTATTTTCCTCCGGTATTGCGGCCCGTTTCAGCCGCGTTCAGGAGCGGGAAGCGGATCAGATGGGCATGGAGATGCTCTACCGTGCGGGCTATCCGCCGGAAGCGATGGTTTCGTTCATGAACAAACTGCTTGCCTATGACCAGCAGCAGGGCGGCGGCAGCCATGCCCTGCCTATATTCGCCACCCATCCCAGCCCGGAAGAGCGGGTACAACTATTGCAGACCCTCATGCAGCGGTATCCCCTGGATCAGCGTCAACAGCGTCAACTGGGCGCCGACCGCTACAAGGCGCAAGTGTTGTCAAGGATTAAATGATGAAGCCGAGAGAAGCGAAGATCAATCTGAATCCACCGGATCAACTTGAAATTAAGCATCTATGGGAGAAAGAGGTGGAAAAAAGAGTGGCTGAAACAGAGCATGGAGAAACTGAACTCATTCCCGGTGAACAGGTATTTTCAGAAATTCGTCAGAAGTACTCTCAACAATCTTCTATTCGCCAATCACAGTAACGACGATCTTTCGCTGGCGTGGTTTAATGTCGCATTCGAGGTGAAAAATTTGTTGCCAGGTGCCCAGTATGGGTTTGCCGTCTTGCACGGGCACGGTCAGGTCGGGGCCCATCATGGTGGCCTGCAGGTGGGAGTGGCCATTTCCATCATGCCATGCCGCCTCATGGCCATAGTGCAGGCCGGGTGGCAGCAGGCGGTTCAATTCACGGGGTAAATCTGCTTCCAGCCCTGATTCATACTCTATGGTACCGACACAGGCCGTACTGCCCACGTTAAAGATGTGTGCTGTGCCGACGCGGATTTTCGAAGCCTGAATCACAGCCTTCACTTTTGAGGTGATGTCGTGCATCTGTCCCTGGCTTTTGGTGCTGATTTCTATGGTGTCCTGGTGAGTCATCATGATTTCCTTTTCAGGGTTGTGTCTGCGCAAATTATTGTTCGGCGCTATCCAGAAAGTGTAACGTGGCCTCCAGGGTGGGCATGGACGGTTGTGCGCCTTCCACAGTGGCGGCAAGCGCTCCGGCGGCATTTGCAAAACGCAGCGCGTCCGCAAGGGGCATGGTATCCCAGGCAACGCCGAGCGCAGCGGTGAATGCGTCTCCCGCCGCGGTGGTGTCTACGGCGTCCACCTTGAAGGCGGGCACATACAGTTCCTCTGCTTCTCCGTAGTAGAGGCAGCCCCGCGCACCCAGTTTCATGACTACATGGGATACACCCGCGTTATGCAGGTGTTGCGCCGCTTCTCTGGCTGTTTCCAGGGAGTCCACCACAATGCCGGTCAGGGCTTCGGCTTCCGTTTCGTTGGGCGATACCAGATCGGCGGATGCGAGCAGTTCATCCTCAAGTGGCTGAGCAGAACCGATGTCCAGTATGGAAAACGCACCGGTGTCCCGCGATAAGCGCATGGCGGCCCCTACGGTTTCCAAGGGCACTTCCAACTGGCTCATGACCAGGTCTGCCTCAGCAAAGACATCGCGCAGCGGTTCAAGGTCTTGCGGCATCAGTTCAAAGTTGGCGGCTGACGCCAGTACGATAACATTCTGGCCGGAGTCGGCCAGCAGGATCATGGCTGTTCCTGTAGGGGCTGTCGTGCTTGTTTTGAGGTGGGATACGCAGATGCCCTCCTGCTGGAAGCCCTCCCGCTGCAATGCGCCGAAGGCGTCGTTACCCACACAGCCGACAAAGGTGACATTTGCACCGAGGCGCGCTGCGGCCACGGCCTGATTTGCGCCTTTGCCGCCGTGGGCGGTCATGAACTGTGACCCCAACAGGGTTTCACCGGGCTTGGGCAAGCGGGACACGCGCATGACCAGGTCCATGTTGGCGCTTCCCACAACAACGATGTTTTTAGGCTTCATGATTTCTCTCCCATATTGGCAGGGGACTACTGCATAACCGCTGCCTGTCTTGTAGTAGGGTGACCGCCTGCGTTACCACTGACAGTCATATTTTACAGGGATGGGGAAGTTGGTATCCAGAATCCAATTGCTTCATTTTTGCTTATGGATTCCGGTCTTTTTCGGGCGGATGTACACAATGATGCAATCAATTTTGGTAACATGCGGATTCCACGCAATAACAGCCATGTTCGTACACCCGCCCGAAAAAACCGGAATGACGTGGTAGGGCTTGGTAGTAAACAACATCCGATTGCCCTTATAGGAGTGATCTAACGCGGACTTCGCCCGCAAGTCAGTTTGCATGTAGTACAAGAAGCCAACCATCGTCATTGCGAGGTACGAAGCAATCCGGAGTTACACGAGGACTATCCTGAAAAAGAGATTGCTTCGTACCTCGCAATGACGGTAGTGGTCGTCTTTGCATAAATTCTGCTTCTTGTTTGTGATCGCGGTCTCGAGCCCTTAAGGTACTATTGCCGGAAATTGGCAACTTTTGAGGTGATGGTAGAATATACATGTGTGTGGCCAGTCTCGAAATAGTTGGCGTATTATGCGTAGGTAGTGTATAGTTTTATGGTAAACATGATTGTTTTGACTATATGCTGCTGGCATTGCTGCAATACATGCACCATAAGGAAAAGGCTTTCAGAAAGAATTGTGCCATGAATGCATCTATATTAAAAATATTGTTTCTGTTTCTCCTGGTTGGCGGAAGCGTTACATTCACATGTCACGCGGTCGCATCAGATAATGACCTGATCGACAACAAAGACGAAGGCGAAGCGGTTGATGAAGGGGAAGTGAAAGAGGAAGGAGAGGGCGAAAATGAAGGGGAAGGGGAAGGCGAAGTAGAAGGTGAAGTTGAGCCGCCCGTGGAAGGGGAAACACCGCCGGATCCGGGAAAAATAGCGTCAGTGGACCTGTTGTCGCCCCGAAGTGGCATGACCATTGTTGAAGGGGATGAGGTGGTGACTCTGTTGCTGGTTGCCCAGGTGCAGATTCAGGATGGTGTCCTGAACCCTGCGCTGGTGACGGTCCTATTCTCCATAGAAGAGATGCCCTTTCAGGCCGCCTGGCATGAATCGGGTTTCTTTTTCCTGTCTGTGGAACTTCCCGCGGAGCCGCCTGTTCGGGAGCCGGACGAGGGCGAGGGGGAAGTGGTTGTGGACGAGGAGAACCCGGAGGACCCCTATTATCTGGTGAAGGTAATTGCCTACGGCGTGGAGGAGGATGATTACGCGGAAAGCGCTGTCTATGAAATTGCTATTCGCAAAGGGGAGGATTCCGATGGCAATGGCTTTGCAGATGATCCCTTTACTGCACTGCAGGAGACGGGGGACATCTGGTTCCGATTGACGGAAGAAGAGGATTGCATACGCACAACGACGATGAAATCCATGGAGTGGGGCGGCGGCTATACCTCGCTTTTTGTGCAGAATCCCGACGACCCGGACCAGGTGATTAGCGTATGGGCGGCCAATGCGCTGGTGGAGCCGGAGGAACACGGGGTGCTGATCGTGTCGGCAGCCTGTTCGCCAGCAGCGTTGTTTGACCCCTATGACACCAGTGCGATGATGTTGTCCGAGCCGGGGCCGTTGACAGAGGGCGGCTTGTACGTGGATGCGAGCATTATCTACAGCCGTGACCAGGGCCTAACGTATGATGAAGTGACGCCGCTGCGGCTTGCAACCAACCCGATATTGGTCTCCATGAATCGTTTGGAAACGCGGGACGGTTTTCAAAATCAATTCTATGGCTATCCCACCATTGTTGACAGCGACATTGCCACCGGCATACGCATTGTCCCGCTTACCGGACAGTGGGGTGAGGAAGGCGTGGGCGACCTTGGGCCCACCAGCCCCGATGGGGTGCACGGTGTGAACCTGTACCGGCTGTATGCGGTAGCGCCTTTTGAGGTGCCGTTTCCAGGTGAATTGTCCATTGAACCGGACCCGACAGCGGGCTACAATTTCGGCGTGGTGAAAGTGGACCACCCTCTGACGGCGACCTTTGTATTGACAAACGTGGGTGGGGAGCCGTTACAGTGCGACATTGAACTTGAGGACGAGAGCGGCGCTTTTTTTGTGCAGGCGGAAACAAGCCGCGTGCTTGAACCGGATGACAAATATGAACTGAAAATCCAGTTCAACCCCGCTCTTGCCGAGGAGTACACTGCTACAGTTCTTTTTTATGACGGCGGCAATGCCCCCCAGAGAATGGTGATTACGGGAAGGGGCGCATTGGAAGTCAAGAGCATACAGCCGTTGGGATGCGGTGCATCGGCGCCCGGAAAATCGGGTGGCGGCATGGACATTGTGGTTGGTATTGCCACTTTGGCCCTATTGTGCGTCGTCGGCAGACGCCGGAAGGAAAATGCACCATCGCGCTGAATGTGAAGGCTGTTGCTTAACTTTTGGAGGCGATAGCGATGCCCTCGAAAGAAGAGGCGATCAGGCAATATACCATGGCGGTGTTGGACGCCCATGTGTTTCGGCCTGCCTGGTGGCTGCGTGGACGGCATGCGCAGACGATCTGGGGGCCGACCGTGCGCAAGGCGTTGGGCAGGATCACCATGCCAAAGATGCGGCATGAACGCTGGGACACTCCCGATGATGATTTTCTGGACCTGTTGTTTCTGGACGGCAGCGAGGGCGCGCCCCAGGTGGTGCTGTTTCATGGCATGGAAGGAACGCCACGGTCTTATTACATCCCCGGTTATGCGCGTCATTTCCAACGATTGGGCTGGTCGTTTACCGTCATGTTTTTCCGTTCCTGTGGCTTTGAAATGAACCGCACCGCCAAACTCTATCACCTGGGCGCCACGGAAGACCCGGAGTTTGTGTTGAAGAAACTGCGTGAACGGCATCCGGACAAACCGTTGTTTGCCATTGGCATCTCTCTGGGCGGCAATGTGCTGGCGAAATGGCTGGGCGAACAGGGAGAAGCGGCGCGGCAGTGGGTGGATGCGTCCGCTATTGTGTCGCCCCCTTTTGATCCTGCGGCGGCCGCGCCCAGATTTCATAAGGAACTCTACGGCTTGTATGCACGGCATTTCGTGAAAACACTGGTGCCCAAAGCACTTGACGTGACGCGCCGGTTTCCGGGGGTCTTCGATGAAGAAGCCATCAAGCAGGCCCGCGATTTCTATGCTTTCGATACGGCGGTTACGGCAAAACTGACCGGATACAAGGATGCAGAGGATTACTGGTCGCATACGGCGTGTGGACAGTTTCTGGAAGGAATCCGGGTACCTACGCTGTTAATCAGTGCCAAAGACGACCAGTTTATATTACCGGAATCCTTGCCGGTTGAACTCGCCAATGAATCCCCCTATCTTTATCCCCAGTTTCCCGATAGCGGCGGCCATGTCGGGTTTGTTTCCGGAACGGCGCCCGGCTTTTCCAGGTATTGGTACGAAGACCAGACGCTGCGTTTTTTTGAGACACAACTGAGACTTCGTAAGTCCGGTTAGGTGTATCCGCAGATTACACCGATTTGCGCAGATTGAATTGT
>CAZBNU010000205.1:0-7288 GCA_964493075.1 uncultured Nitrospirales bacterium
TTTTGCTCTGAACTTGTTCCCTTATCTTGTCTCGTTCTTTGATATAACCGTCAATTTCGTCGCGTTTATGTAAGTAATATCCAATGACGGAATAAATGTCCGCCAAGGAAAGGACGGGATACTGGTAGGCAATTTCTTCTGCAGTATCCCCTTCAAGAAATGCAGTGATGATTGTTTCCAAAGGGACACGTGTGGAACCGACGCGGATAACCCCGTCAATATCCTGTTTCAAAGGAATAATTTCCGCCTCAACAGTCAATGTCATAGTTTTGCCTTTCAGTTATCAATCTCATACGTCTAAGATATCATGTTACCGAAGCAGCACGCAAGACCGACGGGAAAAGGCTACTTTGGTGTTATACAGGGGTATCGCTTCGTTCAACCCCCGGCTAATATCGGACATCCCTCCGGGATGATAAGTCAAAGACCGTTCTTTGATGCTTTTTATATCGCATATTATAAACATGTTATAATTCTGTTTCCTAGGAGGCACGAAGTAATCCCGTTTATGCGTAGGCGATCGTGTAACAACAGGTTGCTTCGTTCCTCGCAATGACAGTGATAATGATATCTTTCTGGGTTGCGGGCCACACCCGCCTTAGTGACTATGTTGATAAGGATTAAACGTAATGAATAAATTCAGTGCTGTCGGTTTCACATTTGTTGCCATGTTCTGCATGATTGCATTTCCCTTGTTCGCCGGGGTGGCGGATGCCCTTTCTTATGCGGAATTGCAACAACAATTTCTGAATCCCGAACATGATCGTTGGGGCGAGGTGCCGTTATGGTGGTGGGAAGGCCAACGCATGACGGAAGAGCGCGCCAGCGCTGAGTTGGAGATTCTTGCGGAGAAGGGGGTGAAGTCTGTTTGTCCCATTCAACGTTCTCCCGGGCGGTGCGATCCCCAGTCCTTTGATGACAACTACTGGAAAATGCTTGCCCATGTGAACAAAGAATGCCAGCGGCTGGGGATGACCCTATGGGCGTATGACCAGGTTGGGTATGGGCATTATGGCTGGTTGGAAAAGGCGGCGGCGGCCGTGCAGGATCCGGAAACGAAACGTATTGAACTGCATCAGAAAGACGGAGAAGGGGGTCAACAAATCAGGCTTGAATTGCCTGAGGGCGAAGTCCTTGCAGCCCGGGCTTATCCATTACGGGATGGTCAGGCATTTGATGAGGAAAGTCTGGATTTGACTGGAGAGGTATCAGGTTCAATTTTGGCATGGGAACTTCCGGAGGGCCATTGGCGTGTAGTCTGTATTGTTGCCGTTCCTTTTCAGTCTTTTTATCTGAGCAAGGCGTCAACGGATGCCTTTATTGACATGTTTTACGGAAAGATAGAGCGCGTACTCGGCACGGAATCCATGGGCGAAAGTTTCGTGGGGGTTTTCCAGGATGAACATCCGCCCACGCCCCGGGATGTTTATACACAGGCTTTTGCCGAACACTTCAAGCACAAGCATGGCTACGACGTGGGGCGGGCCATTCCTGCCTTGCATTTTGATGTTGGCCTGTTGACGCCAAAGTACCGCATTGATTTTTTTGATGCCTACCTGGATATCGTGGAAGCTACCTATTGGAAGCCGATTTATGACTGGACAATGGAACGGGGGCTTCTCACCAGCCATGACAATTGGGGACGCAACAACATAGAAAAACAAAGCGAGGGGTATATTGATTATTTCCGCACCCAACGCTGGTTTTCCGCTCCCGGTTACGATGATGCCGGACAGCGTCCTATCAAGGAACGCAACTACTATGACACCAAAATTGCGGCGTCCATTGCGCGTCTTTACGGGCGGCAGCGTGTCTGGAATGAGGCTTTTCACTCCAGTGGTTGGGGCCGCACTACAGAACAAACCCTGAGTTGGTTGTCTGCAGGCATGGCCTTTGGCGCGAACTTGTACGACGAGCATGGCCTTTACTATTCCACCAATGCCAGCACGTGGGAACATGCCGCGCCGGACCCGCACTGGCGGCAGCCGTACTGGGTCTATTACGATACCCTGTCTGATTTTGTTGCACGCACAAGTTACCTGATGTCGCAGGGAACGCATGTGGTTGATGCTGCGGTACATTATCCCGTTGTCAGCGTGTTGGCGGGAAAGAAGCCTGATGACCGCCCCTTTGATTACAATCGCTACATGAAAGTGTCCCGTCTCATCTATGATGCGGGTATTGACAATGACATTATTGACGATGAGTCTATTCTTGCTGCGACAATTGAGAACGGCCGCTTGGTGGCCGCCGGAAACGCTTATCAGGCGCTGGTATTCGGGCCGGAGCACACCATTCGACGTGCCGTAGTGGAAAAGGCGCTGGCATTGGCAAAAAGCGGCGGCGTGGTACTTTTTACAGACCAGTTGCCTACTGCCAGTACGGAGGATGGACGTGATGATCCGAAGTTGCAGGCGTTGCTACAGGAGTTGCTCGGTACAAAGTCCTCATCAACAATCGATCTCGAAAATACATTTGAGGGCGGTGGATTCGCGGCGTATACCGGGAGGCGTATTGCTAAAGCGCCAGAACTGATATCTCAGCACATTGAACGCGATTTCATTGCAGATGAAATGGACTACTTCGTGAGTCATCGTAAAATAAACGATACCGAAGTATATCTGGTGCAGAATGCACTTGAAGATACCACGCGCCAACTTAATGCAACCTTCCGTGTTCAGGGGATTCCTGAGTTGTGGGACCCGTTTACCGGTGCAATCAGTCCGGTTGATGCTTATGAGATAAAAGAAGGGTGTGTACATGTACACCAGGAAATAGCGGGCACAGTGGCGCACTTTTTTGTTTTCCGACCCGAAACGGAACACCCTGCAGAAAAAGAAAAGGCTGCTGTTGCTGATGAAGTGTCCCTGTCTGATGAATGGGCATTTTCGGTGATTCCCACACGCAACAACCAGTGGGGTGAATTCCGTTGGCCGCCTGCCGAAACATTACTGGGACCGGAAGTCCGTGAATTACGCTATCTGGAAGTGCCGGCGGATGCAAAAGAGAACGGAAACTGGCGGCTTCCTGAATACGATGACACGGACTGGTCAACCTGCCTGTACAGTACGGGCCCCTACTGGCTGTTTCTGTCTCCGGAAACGGCAGTTGATGATATGGCTGCCGTGCTCAAGAATACAGACCAGATCGCGGCGGGCGCCTCGATGCTTGGCGGCGCCTGGCAGGAATTGAGATTTTCCAAAACCATTGGCCTGGCAAAACCAGCGCCGTGGGGCGGTCATTCAGGATATCCGGACGGGCATATTGACAAGAACTTTATCCAACTTCCGGAAGGACGAAAACTGTTATTCACGCATTTGAGTGTTGCCGAAGCACAGAGGCGGGGACTACGTGTTGAACTGCGGAATGCAACCCCAAGATTATGGGTGAACGGCGTGGAACAGCCCTTTGAAGATGCTGTTGGCAACCTTCCTCTGAAAGAAGGCGAGAATACCATACTGCTTGACTTGCCTGACGGCAGTTACGGCCGTCTTTTTGTGCAGGCCGACCCGCCATCCGTTGCGACCATGGCAGAGGCGGCAAAGGGTATAGTGGAACCCGCCATAGATAATGCCTCCTGGATATGGGCTGGCAACACACAATCCTGTTTTGTGCGTAAAACCTTTGAACTGGATAAATTGCCGGAGCAGGCGCGCATTGTTGTAAGTGCGTTCAGTGGGTATCGGCTTATTGTGAACGGCAAACAGATTGAAGAAGAGATAGGGCCGTGGTCCGATTGGAAGAAGCCCGAAAGTTTCACCATTACCCCACTCTTGCAGAAAGGCGAAAACGTAATCGCAATTTGGGGACAACTCTTTGCGGGACAGAATGTCAACAAAGGTCCCGAAGCCTTCCGCAGCCGGGGCATTGTCGCTGCTGTTAAAATGCGCTATGATGACGATACCGAATCCGGTTTCGTTACCGATGCCTCGTGGCGCGGAACGATGGAAGAAGTTGAAGGCTGGGAACGTCCCGGCTTTGATGATGCCGACTGGCAGCCTGTCATGGTTCAAGGCGTTATGGGCGATGCACCGTGGAACATGGATGTCGTCAACAATATCGGAAAAGTAACCGAACCGAAACGGCCCTTGTCCATTGATCTGGAATCGCCCTACCTCACCTGTTTTGATGAAGTGCCTGATCTCGTGTACGACATTAAGGCTGCGGATACCACGACAGTCGGATGGTTTCGATTCGATGCGCCGCCCGGTCTGCACAAACTGCATCTGCACACACAAGCCCCCGCACAGGTTTGGGTTGATGGAATTGAGGCCACAGTCCAGGATGGTATTGCTGTTGTACAGGCGCCACCGAAAGAATCTTCCAAAGTTGCCGTCAGGGTCGAAATGCTGCCGGGCGCCTATGCCGGAGCAGTGTTTCCGGAACCTATTGGACTTGAGTTGCGCGGCGGCGTAATCAAACCGGGTCTATGGTCGGATTATGCACTGCCCACCTATTCAGGCATTGGTGTATATTCGCAGACTCTGGAACTTTCAGAAGCGCAATCGCAACACCGCCTGACCCTTGACCTGGGCAAAGTGCTCGTGGCTGCCGAAGTATTCGTGAACGGCAAGTCGGCAGGCGTGCGACTGGCGCAGCCCTTTACCTATAATCTTTCTGAATTGGTTAATGCAGGCGCCAATACCATCGAAGTGCGCGTCGCCAACACCATTGCGCCCCACTACCTGACCATCCCGTCCCATAACCTTGGTCCTGTAGAATCAGGATTGCTTGGGCCGGTGCATCTTTACATGCAGTGACGTTGTACACGTACATTTCAAGCCAATGTTGTTTGGCCGGTTTGTTGGGTATGTCGCCCTAACGGAACGGTTACAAATCGTGAAATCATTTCATTCATCCCATTCATCAATGTGAAATCAGACTTTTTTGTCCCCGCTAATCGAAAAGGCTACAATACGCTTGTATTTCAACGAAACCTTCACGATGAGATTACGGTATGAATGTTGCCCAGATCATAGATCAACTCCAGCATGACGCTGAGTTTTGTGAACACCTTACGGCGTGGCGCACTTTTGCGCCGCAGCCCGGTGCGTATGCGGATTTCCCGGAGGCGGTGCGTCCGGAACTCGTTAAAGGGTTGGGCAAGCGGGGTATCAGCCGGTTGTATACCCATCAGCGGGACGCCTTTGCTGCGCTGGAAGCGGGGAAGCATGTGTGCGTGGTGACACCGACGGCGTCGGGCAAGACCTTGTGTTATAACCTGCCCGTATTGAACCGGCTTCTGAAAGACGGCAACAGCCGCGCCCTCTATCTCTTTCCCACCAAGGCGCTCAGCCAGGATCAGGTTGCGGAATTAACCGAGACCATTGAAGCGCTTGACGTGAAAATCGGCGCGTACACCTTTGATGGTGATACGCCGTCCTCGGCACGCAAAGCGGTACGCAATGCCGGTCATATTGTGGTGACAAATCCGGACATGCTCCATGCGGGCATCCTGCCCCATCACACCATCTGGATTCGGCTTTTTGAAAATCTGCGTTATGTGGTCATAGACGAAATTCACCAGTATCGCGGTGTATTCGGCAGCCACCTTGCCAATGTGATCCGACGTTTGAAACGCATCTGCGCGTTCTACGGCTCCTCCCCGCAATTCATCTGTTGCAGCGCTACCATTGCGAATCCCCGGGAGCTGGCGGAAAAATTGGTGGAGATGCCAGTTGAACTGGTGGACAACAACGGTGCGCCTTCCGGCGAAAAACATTTTCTGTTCTACAATCCCCCGGTGGTCAACCGCGAACTGGGCATTCGGGCGTCCAGCGTGAAACGGGTAGGGCATCTGGCGGCGTCTCTGTTGTTCCGCAACGTCCAGTCCATTGTGTTCGCACGGAGTCGCCTGCGCGTGGAGATCATCACCACCTATCTCAGGGAAGCGGTGCGGAAAAAGGGCGGTGATCCCGGCAAGGTGCGCGGTTATCGCGGGGGCTATCTGCCCACGGAACGCCGTGAAATTGAGAAGGGGTTGCGCAACGGCGAAGTCCTTGCCGTGGTTAGCACCAATGCCCTCGAACTCGGTATTGACATCGGTTCCCTCGACGTGTGCATCATGTGCGGCTACGCGGGCGGTGTGGCGCGCACCTGGCAGCAGGCGGGCCGGGCGGGCAGACGCAGCAGCACGGCGTTGGTGGTGCTGGTGGCATCCAGCGCGCCGCTGGACCAGTACATTATCGGCCATCCCGACTATTTCTTCACTCAGAACGCCGAAGAGGCCACCATTGATTCCAACAACCTGTTCGTATTGGCCAGCCACCTAAAGTGTGCCGCCTTCGAAATGCCCTTCAATGAGGGCGATGCCTTCGGACTGGACGCGCAAAGCACAGCGGAACTCCTGGACTTTCTCGCAGATAACCGTATCCTCCGCAAGACCAAAGGGCGCTGGCACTGGAGCGCAGAAACCTATCCCGCTTCGGACATCAGCCTGCGCACCGCCGCGCCGGGCAACGTGGTCATATTGGACACCACGGACAACGGCCGGGTCATCGGCGAGGTGGACTATTTCAATGCGCCCGTGGAGGTCTACCAGAATGCAGTGTACCTGCACGAAACGCGGCAGTACACCATTGACCAGCTCGATCTGGACGACCGCAAGGCCTATGCGCGGCCTGTGGACGTGGATTATTACACCGATGCGGAGATGAAGGTGGACCTGCGCGTTATTGATCGCCTGCAGGAATCTGCCGCTGGTACGGCAATGAAATGTATGGGTGAACTCAGCGTGACGTGGTTGCCCACCATCTACAAGAAGATCAAATTCGGCACCCATGAAAACGTGGGGTGGGGCGACATTCATTTGCCCGAGCAGACCATGCACACAACAGGATTCTGGATAGAATTCCCGGAAGACATGGAAACGGTGTGCGGCCTAGGCAAGGAAGCATTGGGCGAGGCGTTGCACGCCCTTGCCAATGCCCTGCGTCAGGTGGCGCCCGTGCATGTGGTGTGCGATCCCAGCGATATCCTCGCCACGTTCATGCTTCGTGCGCCAGAATCGCAGAAGCCCTCCGTGTTCCTGTACGAACGCTATCCCGGCGGCGTGGGCTACAGCGAGAAACTCTACCATCACTACGAATCGCTGGTACGTGCGGCGTCAACATTGCTGACGGATTGCTCCTGCAAGTCGGGGTGTCCCAGTTGTGTTGGCCCTGCTCTGGAAACGGGAACCTACGGCAAGGCAGGTGCGTTGCTTCTGGCCGAACTTGCCCTGAACAAGGCCTCTTCGGATTAGCACCCTGTTAAGGTTGCAGGGATCATGCCTTCTATATTATGCTTT
>CAZBNU010000206.1:0-7260 GCA_964493075.1 uncultured Nitrospirales bacterium
ATCGCGGAGATTGAAGCAGGGAAATACGATGCCGCCAGTGCCGCCTGGTGGGGATTCGATCCGGAAGATGCAACAGAATGCTTACAGGCTGCCATTAACTCGAACGCATCCGTTCTGGTCGTGCCTTACATGGGTGTGCCGTGGATAATTCGTCCAGTCAAATTGCGAAGCAACCTGGAGATACGCTTCGAGCCGGGCGTGGTCGTGCGTGCAAAAAAGGACGAGTTCAAGGGAAAGGGAGACAGTCTCTTTACCGCCGTGAACTGCGAGAACATTACCCTGACTGGGTACGGCGCACGGTTGTGCATGAACAAGGCGGATTACCAGAGCGATGCTTACGAGGCGGCGGAATGGCGCATGTGCCTGGATTTCATGGGGTGCAGCAAAATCTGCATTGAAGGTTTATCGCTTGAAGACTCCGGCGGCGATGGCATCTATCTGGGCGCAACGAAAGAGCAGCCCTGGTGCGCCGATGTTACCATCCGCAACGTGGTGTGCTCGAATCATCATCGTCAGGGTATCAGCGTCATCAGTGCGGTAAACCTGTTGATCGAAAACTGCACACTCACAGGAACCAGCGGTACTGCGCCCCAGGCCGGAATAGATTTGGAACCCAACGGCGAAAACGAAAAGATGACCAATGTGGTGGTGCGCAACTGTACCATGGCAAATAACGCGGGCGCCGGGATTCTTGTTTATCTCAAGCCTATGCGTAGTACCACCGAACCCGTTTCCATCCTGTTTGAAAACTGCCATGTGCGCAGCGGCAAAGATCAGGGTATTGCCGTGGGCGCTATTGGGGATGACGGGCCTGGCGGTACGATTGAGTTCCGCAATTGTACCGTGGAGAACACGAAAAACGGCGGCAGTTACATCTACGACAAATCCGCTACAGCCGCAGAGGTGCGCTTTACAAACTGCAAATGGCGCAATGTGGCAGAGAAAAAACAGGGCTCCCCCATTCTGATCCATCTGCGTCGGGACAGCATCACGAAGAAACACGGCGGCATCGTGTTTGATGATTGTGTTGTCTTTGATCCGTATGATCGTCCTGTGCTGAAAACAGAGGAAGGCCAGGGCGAAAAAGGCGCGACCGGCATACGCGGCCGCCTCCTGCGCCAGGGACCCGGCGCGGCACGCCTCGATATCACGCCGGAGAGCACGGACTGCACACTTGGTGTGTCGTCGCTATAAGTTTTTGTTTGTGGGCTAGATTTATTAACACAAAGAAGTTGAATTGACAAAAATTACCACTACCGTCATTGCGAGGAACGAAGCAATCTCATTCTTGTGCAGGCCATTATGTAAGCCCAGATTGCTTCGTTCCTCGCAATGACGGATTGCCTGTGGTTGATCATGAATCACGCAAAGCCTTTCTTCGGAGAATCATTGCCAACAGCGGTCAGGGCTTGCAACGACGATGTTAACTCTGTTTAGACAACTAATCCGGGTTGCGGGCAACGCCCGCGCTGAAAAATACTCATGGAGATATACGAAGAATGAACTACGGTGTTTTTGTTATAGGTACAGTTTCGTTGTTGTTTTGCCTTTGCTCCCAGGCGGAGACCGACTGGCGGGTAGTGGCGGACCAGCGCATAGAACAAGTGCGTAAAGGCGATCTGGTCGTCCGGGTTTTGGACGAAGCGGGCAAGCCGATCCGGGGGGTGGCTGTGCAGGTACGCATGACACGCCATGCGTTCCCGTGGGGTACCTGTGTAAGGGCCGCCCGTATTATGGGAGATTCTTCTGATGATGAAGTTTACCGGACACATTTGAAAGCATTGTTCAATTGTGCTGTACTCGGAAACGATTTGAAGTGGAACGCCTGGCGGGGCGCATGGGGGAGCGGGTTTTCTCATGAGAAAGCACTGGCTGCGCTGCAATGGCTGCAGAAACAGGAATTTCGTATTCGCGGGCATTGCCTGGTATATCCGGAATGGGGTCAGCTGGAACCCTATAAAGAATCAGATGAAGCGGCATTGCCGACCCTGCGGGCAGAGATATTCAATCATATTGATGAAATGGCGGCCGTTTCCCGCGCATACATAGACGAATGGGACGTCGTCAACGAGCCGGTGCATCACCGCGAGGTGTTGCAGGCCCTTGGCGAAGGGGTGATGGCCGAATGGTTTTCCCGAGCGCGTAGTGGGCTGCCGGAATCCTGTCGGCTGTTCATAAACGAATATAACGTTGTGGAGCCGGATGATCCGTCGGTACGGCCACGCTACAAAGAACTTATTGAGGGTTTGCTCGCAGCAGACGCTCCATTGGAAGGGATAGGGTTTCAGGGCCATTTTCATGAGCCGCCGGAATCGGTGGAGGACGCACTTTCCGTTTTTGACACCTTTGCGAAATTCGGCTTGCCCATAGTGGTGACAGAGTTTGATGTAAACATAAAAGAGGAAGAAAAACAGGCAGCATTCACACGGGATTTCATGACGGCTGCTTTCAGTCATCCTGCCTGTGCCGGATTCGTATTCTGGGGGTTCTGGGAGGGAGCTCACTGGCGACCGGACGGCGCCATGTTTCGTAAGGACTGGTCGGAAAAGCCAAACTTGGCCGTATATCGAGATCTGGTTTTTAAGGAGTGGTGGACAGACGTAAAAGGCAGCACGAACGACCAAGGAGAGTTTGCCGTGCGGGGTTTCAAGGGTTCCTATAAAATTGTTGTCGGCAAAAACGAAAAATATGCCGCTATTGACGATGCGCCAACGTCGGTGGAGATTCTTGGTACAGAATAATTAACCACAAAGAACGCAAAGAACACAAAGGAATTTTCTTTTGTGCCTTTTGTGAATTTTGTGGTTAGAAAAAATTTTATCCGCCGTCCACATCCTGTTCCCATGCGCGGAACGCTTCGAGCAGGTTTTTCACCCTTTCCGGGTGCTGTTCGGCGAGGTCGGTGGTTTCGCCCATGTCGCTGTCCAGGTTGAACAGTTGCGGGGCTTTCCCTGCGATGCCGACCAGTTTCCACGGGCCCCTTCGCGTGGCCCACTCATCACCGGCACGCCAGAACAGGTCCCGCTTCGGCAGAGCCTCCCCTTCAAAGAGCAACGCGTTCAGGGGGATGCCGTCTATGTCCTTTGGCGGCGTGGCGCCTGCCAGCGCGGTCAGCGTAGGGAGGATGTCCATGGTCATGGCTGTTTCCGTGGTGACTGTTCCCGGCGCGATGCGTCCCGGCCACCAGGCGATGGCGGGCACACGATGGCCGCCTTCCCAGACATCGGTTTTCTGGCCGCGACAGGGCGCGTTACTGGAGATTTCCCCGTCGAATTTGCCTTCATAATGCAGGTAGCCGCCGTTGTCAGAGGTGAATATGACAAAGGTGTTGTCGTCCAATCCCAGTTCGCGCAGCGTCGCCATAATCGTGCCTACGCTGTCGTCCACTGCCGTCACCATTTCCTGCACCACCGGCGCCACCGTACCTTCCGGGTGAGGCCCCAGCTTTCCGTGGTCCCAATAGTCTGTGCCCACTTCGCGATGGGCTTGTTCGCCCGGCGCCTGCCACGGGAAATGGATGACCAGATGGGAGACGTAGAGGAAGAAGGGGCTGTCCTTGTTTTTGCGCATGAAGTCTACGCTGTGTTTTGTGATGAGTTCAGCGCTGTAGCCCTCCTCCATTTCGATGGTCTCGTTGTGATACCAGTCTTCCGTGCCCGACCGGCTTACATGGGAGATGTGGTCGCCGTCGCCGGTGAGCAGGCCCCGGAAATCGTCGAAGCCGAAGTCGTTTGGCATCTGCGACGGCTGGTAGCCCAGGTGCCATTTGCCGTACATGCCCGTGGCGTAGCCGTGATCGTTCAGCAGTTGCGGGATGGTGGCGACCTCCGTGGGCAGGCCGATATGGGGCGCCTTCGCGGAGAGCGCCGATTCGAAGGGTCTGCCGAAGCGGTTCTGGTATTTGCCCGTGAGCAACGCGGCGCGGGTGGGCGAGCACATGGGCCCGTTGGCATGGAAATCGGTAAACTTCAAGCCTTCCCGGGCGAGTTGGTCAATATAGGGCGTTTTATTGCGCGGGTGGCCATAGCACGCCAGATCGCCGTACCCGAGGTCGTCCGCCATAATGAAAATGAAATTGGGACGCTTTGCGTTGGTAGCGGCAAGCGCTTCCAGGGAGGGCAGGAATCCTGCTGCTGCCGCCAAAGCCGATGCTTTCAAGAAATCACGCCGTTTCATGGGGGGTACTCCTGTGGGTTGTTCCGGGTGCCATTGAAACAAAACAACGCAGGGCATGTCAATTTAAGCAAAGAGGATTGAACCACAAAGAAAGAATCTGCCACATAAGGCACATAAGGCACAAAAAATATTTTTCCTTTTCTGTGCATTTTGTGCCTTATGTGGCCTTGTGGAAAAAATCGGCGACGTGTGCTGCTTTCAACACACGCCGCCTTCACGTCAACTCCCCGGCAAGCGGCAAGGGGAAGAACCGCCCGCTCACAGGGAGTACCCGAGAGCAGATTTGATTGTTTACCGGCTAAATTCGCGGATCGGGGGTTCGTTCAGGTTTCTTCTCTGTTCTTCCACATCGCGCACGTAAATGGAGAAATTGCTGGTGGCGGGCGTGGCGTCCATCACCATATCTTCCAGCACCATTCCTGTGGCGGGGTCAACATACTGATACAGTACCACTGTCTGTGCGGTGAAGGTGTATTGGATTTCGCGGCGGCGGTTTGAGGGCGCATTTGGGTTCCCCCGTGACGGCTGAATGCCTTCATCGCCCAGCCGCAAATCAAAACCGCCATAAGATGGACAGTCAATAATTTCACTGGGCGGCGGGTTTTCGCCTGCACCATCACTATAGGGACCGATAGGCATAATCGCATATCTACCAGCGGTCGGTGGAAACGCCAAGAACAAATATGGTTCCAGGCATTCGCCAGAGTGTACCTTGAATGTTCCATCGATATTGTAGTCGCTAAGCTCAGCTACGGTAGCTACCTTGTCGCATATTTCCAGTTTAGTCATTAGGTTAATAGGATCAGTCGATCCGTCCGGTAGTACGGATGCCGTGCCCCGGGCCACCAATGCGCCTTCCTTGTATAGTTTCCACAAGACACCGCCGTTCGATATGGCAACAGGCGCGTCGGCTGAGGGCAGCAGCGGCTTCATGACAATGTCGGCATTCACACGGGTGTCGCAGGCTTCCGCCAGTGGCGGCAGGGGTATCCGCTGTGCCGTTCCGTAGTCGCGGTAACGTCCCCCAAAGCCGTTTTTCTGGTGATACAGTTCCACCCGAAGCGTGGTGTCAATGGCCAGGTTCGGCGTGCGCCGTTCGCCGTTCATCCACACGAAATAGTTCACTTCCGCCGTATCCAGTTCGCCAAGAAAATTGTATATACCCAAGGTAACCAGTTGATTGTCATACTGGACATTGCCGGTTTCATCGGCGCCCCAAATGGCAAGACACATGTTAAAACCCTGGTACCGATCGAGCAATTGTTGCAGCGTGCCCGTATCAAACCCGCTTGTGCCACGTAACGTATCCATACGCCAGGCGCTTTCACCTACCTGTGTAAGAGCGCCTGCAAAATCCACCAGATACAACCTGAACTTCGCCAAGGGCGCGCATTCCGGTTTTGCGTCGGGCAGATCGGTAAAACTGCGGTCGAGCCGCCAGAAAACCTCCGGGTTCTCCACCGACATATCCGGTGTGGTCTGAAACTTCGCACGGGTACGGAAGAGCCAGTGCAGGTTGATGCTGTTGTAATCATCCGGGTCTGTTCCATTGCCTGCCCGGTCCACCCCTTCCAGTGTGAACGTGGTGCGCCACGGTTCGATCAGATAGTCAAACTGTGCGTTCCAGTTGACGAGCATGTCCTGGCCAACACCGGGAATCATGGCCTGCGGCGTGAAAAGGGCATTTCCAGCCAACAGGGTACTCGGGGCGCTGCTATTCCATCGCGCCGTGCCCACATTATTCGGCGCTGCTGGCAGCGAATAAGGACTGAGTACCGGCTCCGTCAGGGAAGCGGCAATAAACCCGGATATCTCCACGGGATAGGTATTGACGCCGTCGTTTGGCACAAGATCACGGAAGATAGCACTAAGACTGATATTCAGCGGATTGGTGGGCGTTATCGCCGTGGAGAAGGGAATCAGGTACTGTGAACCTGCATTGAGATAGACATGCATGTCTTCCACGGCATAATCGACATTGTTCATGGGTGTGCCGATGGCGGGGTTTCCTGGAATCCACATGGCAGGCATACCGGGGATAACCACACGGTTCGCCGTGATAACAGGCCAGCCGCCTGTGCTGGCGTCATTGATGGCATGACCGCCGGGAGAAAACACGATGGGCGGCACGGTGTCAATGAGCATTTCGCACGTCGCGCCGGCGCTGGTGTCTTCAGCGACTCCGGCGATTACCGGCACAAAACCGGCGTTGCCGTCGGTGCAGATAATGGTTCCATCCACAGCCGGATTAAAGGGCTGTGTCAGCCGGAACCGCACGTTCATGGTGGTGCCCAGTTGTCCTTCGTAAGTGACGCTTTGCATGACGGTGCTCAGGTCAAGATGCAACATGGGGTCGAAAGGATCGCCGGGGGTGCCGGGCAAGGCCAGTTCCGGGATCAGCAGCACGGTATCTATCATGATGAGGTTTGTGCCTTCCAGCCTGAAGGTGCCGGTTCGGTCTTTGCCGAGTATGGGCGGGTCCACCGAGCACCCTGTTACGGTGGGGACGGGGGTCAAACTGGAGCACAAACTCATGTTTTTTATCTGGGGAACGGCGGGGTTGCCCACACCGTCCCACCGCACTGCACTGTTGCTGCCAAAGGTGGATTCCACCCAGTAGAAGCGACACTCCTGGTCGGTGGCATCCTTTTGCTGCACGGATATCCAGCCGTTCAGGGGCGCTTCGGTTTCCGGGACAAAGGCATAGCGGTACATGGGCGCGGGATCGCCGTTGGGCGCAGTGAAGGAGCCTGAGGCTACAGGCGTTTCCGGGACGAGAAACTTGCCTGCAGGAATAGTGATGTCCGTGTCTACGGCACTACCCAGGCTCGTATTGTCCACATACTGTACTTCCAATCCCAAATCATTCGAGGGGGTGCAGGGAGCAGGCGTTGTGTCGTCAGTGAGCCAGATGCCCCAGAACTCAATGACGCCTATACCGTCCGCGCCGGTGTTCACCCGTTCAAAGACGGGTGAGATATCCGTGCTTTGCAACGCGGACAATCCTGCCATGGGATGTGCTGGCGGCTGTGTGATATAAGAACCACCGACGCAGTCGTCGCCCGTGCTGTATTCGGAAATACA
>CAZBNU010000207.1:0-7248 GCA_964493075.1 uncultured Nitrospirales bacterium
AAAGTATTGCGGAAGTTTTCCAGAATTTCATAATGACGGCCACTCCCCTTCGTTTTGGCGAGTCCGGGGTGCGCGGTTTTATGGTGGATGCCAGTGGCATCATCCGTTTCACCACAGATGGCAGCGCACCCGACGAGTCTAACGATCCTATTTGAGTGCTTGCCAATAATTTCGCTACCGGATTCGTTTGTTTTTAATTGTTGTAATGCCTGCGGAGTGCTTCCACAAAGGCTTCGGCGAACCACTGGCGCCATTCCGGGTTGGCGAGGTGCTTCTGATCAGTGCGGTTTGTCATGTTCGCCACTTCGATGAGCACTTTTGTGGGCACAAGCGTGTTGCGCAGCACTGCGGGCACATAGGCGCGTCCGCCGCTCTGACGAATGACGTTACGGATGGGGTCGCCGGCATCGTGTACTTTCAGAGGCGGATTGTTGCCGCGCATGGCTTGTAATAGGATGGTGGCAAAGTTCTGGGAAAGGGCTTCGTCTTTTTTGCGTTGCGCTGATGTACTGCTTGAAGTGGGACGGCGCCGCACCTCTTCAAAACGGCTGTAGATGCTACCGGAAGGACGTTCCGATTCGCGCCGGTATTGTGCGCCGGGAATATATACCATGGCGCCGCGCAGGGAGTCGTTGAACAGGGCATCGCAGTGGATGCTGGCAAATACAATCTTCCTTTCGTCCACGCCACGGTCTCGTTCTTTGAAATAAATATCGTTAGCGATATACCAGCGCAAATTTGCGGATATCTTGGCATCGTCATTGGTATAGTTGGGGGTGGTGACCAGCACTTCGTTGGTGTCATGGACGAACCGCGATACATTGGAAGGGAGGTTGCCCTGTTTGCGATCGTACACGGTGACATGTACCCTGGCGCGGGTATAGGTCTCAAGGAGCAGTTTGATGCGGCATACAATGTCATAGTTGATTTCATCTTCAAAAAGGCCGAGATGCGCTACTGCGGCGCCCTGATCGCGTCCGCCATGTCCTGGATCAAGAATAATGACTACGCCGTCCAGGTCTTTTGTGGTGACTTGTTCTGCCCGTAACCGCCGTGCTTCTTCTCGGACTTCCTCAAACGCCTGACGTTGTTCTGAGCCTGCAGGCTGATACCGGTCGGAGAGCATTTCCATGGGAATAATGACATGTTGCCCAGCACACATACGGTGGACATTTTTTATGCCGCTCCGTTTCTGGATGATTTCGCAGGCGTGCAGGATGTCGGCATTTTCGCGGTAGTCTGTGAACCGCACTACAACAGCGGAATAAAGGCTTTCTCCCGGCTGCAAAATATACAGCGCAAAAGCCCCATCCCTGTCCTGGCCATATTCAAGCAGTCCTTCGGCAAGTCCCAGATCATCGGTGGCGGTGAGGGTCGCATCGCCGATGACCGGTTTTGGAGAAGTGTCCAGTGCGGTGATTAGCGGGGGCTCGGGTTCAGGTGCGGGCACAATCGGTGGCGGCGGTGGCGGCGGTTGGGGTGAGTGCGTTTTCATCACGGGCTGTAGCAGCGGTTGAGGTATCAAAATACGGTTGCCCCGATCAAGGGGTTCCCGTAACTGCCGATTGGCATCGTGCGCGAGAATTTTCTGAAAGTCCGCACCGGAACCGGTTAGCCATTCCGCCAATGAAAATACGGATTCCGTGCCGTCAGCGCCCGAAAAGCGTACTGTGTGCCACCAGCCTGCCGCATCCACATAGTCAAGGGGAAATACTGCTTCAAGGATTTTGCGTTGTGCTTTGGAATTCAATTTATTAAAAGGAATTGCGACGGCCAGCCGGTCTTTATACAGACGCCATTCACTGTTGGAAGCAAGGTATTTTTCGAGAAGCACCTGCGCCTGATTGCCCTTGGGAGGACTACATTCAAGAAACAGAACCCGTCCCCCGCGAATGGCCGCAAATACCCCCGGCTCCAGCTGTTCGCGAACAACCACGCTTGCTATGCTTGCAGAGGCTACCGACAGCATCAAAAGCAGCATCACGGCCCTGTGTAACAGGCGTCCTTTGAGCGCATAAGTGTACAACGATGTCCTCCGGAATTACATCTACCAAACCATCCAAACTATTTACTGCAAACCTGTTCCTATCTTAAGTCTGTATACTGTACCATATATCAGGGTAAAATACAAGATATAGGGCTACTCATTCAATATATGGGTAGAAGCACTATATATAGTGTTGGAAAGATAGGTGCGTGTACGACGTTATGGATTCCGGCCTTTTCGTCGCCGTACCATCACAGAAATCTCGTATGGTGGCCTACTCTTGCGCCAGCAGTAGTAGTGAACATAAGGCCGCCCGAAAAATAACGGAATGATGTCTTTATTTTGCTACGACCATGACCATGCACGGCGCCATTAAAAACTCCAAAATCATGCCCCGACTCTCATGCGGGATTAGGATTCATAAAGTTACTGTGCTGGTTTGTCCAGTGCGCGGCGAATGGCGTCTACCAAATCTTTAATGATGATGGGTTTCAGAACAACTTCGCTGACTCCGGCCTGTTCAAGTTCTTCCCAGGGCAGTTCCTCGCTGAATCCTGTGAACAGGATGATGGGTATTTCCGGGGTATGATCATGAATTTTCATGGCGAGTTCTTCGCCGGACATCTTTGGCATGACCTGGTCTGTGATGACGAGGTCGAATTTGTCCGGTTGATCGAGGTAGAGACTTAGGCCTTCTTCACCGTTTTTGCAGAGGGTTATCTGGAAACCCTGTCGGGGCAGTGCTGCCTCGGCGAAACGAAGAACAGCCTCATCGTCGTCAACGAACAGGATGCGTTCGTGGCCACGTTGCATGTTGTTGTTATCAAAAAATTCTTCCACCACAACCCCGGCAATGCGCGGTAGCCATACATAGAATGTGGCGCCTGCGCCGAGTTTGCTTTCCACCCATACGGCGCCGCCGTGATCGGTGACAATGCCATGTACCACCGCGAGTCCCATGCCTGTGCCCTGTCCGGGGCCTTTGGTGGTGTAAAAGGGATCAAATATCCTTGCCAGCACAGCGGGCGCCATGCCATGTCCCGTGTCTCGAACTGCGAGTTCCACATAGGGGCCCGGCTTAAGTGACGGGTGTCTTCGGGTCATGGCCTCGTCGGCTTCCACATCGCGCACCCAAATTTCCAGCTTGCCATTTTGACCGGCCATAGCCTGGGCGGCATTCGTGGAGAAGTTGGTTATAACCTGATACATCTGCGCTGCGTTTGCCATTACTGCGCCTGAATGGCTGTCAATGCTATCATAAATTTCGATCATCGCGGGCAGCGATGCGCGCAAAAGTTTAAGGGCTTCCCGGGCAATAATATGAAGATAGATCGGGTTTCGTTCCTGACCGGTCTGCCTGCTGAAAGCGAGTATTTGTTTCACCAGTTCTTTCGCACGGTTGGCTGCCTGGAGTGCCTCGGTTAAATCATCGTAGGCAAGGGATTCTTTGGGGATTTCGCGTAATGCCAAGTCACTCAGTCCGATAATGCCAGCAAGAATATTGTTGAAGTCATGGGCAATACCGCCTGCAAGTACCCCCAGACTTTCCAGTCGTTGGGAATGCTGCAATTCGGCATCAACCCGCTTGCGCTGTTCCTCTGCCTGAATGCGTGCGGTGATGTCTTTTATGGCGCCAAGGAGTCGGTAGGCCTTTCCGGATGCGTCCGGCATTGCCACCCCATTGTCTTCCACATAGTGGGTTTCCCCCGATTTGTGGGTTATGCGATACTCAATCTGATATTTCCCTACCATCTTCAACGCATCGTTCAGTTCGGATTGTACGCGGGGCCGGTCTTCCTTTAAGATGCGATCTAACCAGCCATCCCACCCAGTTGCACTGAGTTGGCGAGCAGTATGTCCCGATATCTGCGCCACGGCGCCTCCCCAGATTACATGTCCCGTGTTTAGGTTACAGTCATAAATCATTTGTCCGGTTTGCTTGGCGAGATACCGGTATTCGTCCTCGCCGTTGCTATGTTTGCGATTCCCATCCACGGATTCCACGCGCTTGCCCAAGGCAACAACGATATGGCGGTTCTCGTCCAGGTCGAAGGATCGTGTCTTGATTTCCAGTGGCACACTAGAGCCGTCCCGTGCCCGAAGTACGGTTTCAAAAAACAGTTCGTTGTGTTGCAGGATGCTTTCGAGGCGGCCACGCACGTTGTTCAGACGGTCGGCTGCGGTCAATTGCCGCAAGGGGATGTGAAGCAGTTCCTCGCGGGTATAGCCTAGCCACTGGCAGGCCACATCATTGATGTCCAGCAGGTTCGGCACATCCCTTTCCATTTCAAAGGCCATAACGGCGTCACTGCAGGTGTTAAAAAGGAAGCGGTATCGCTCTTCGCTTTCCTGGAGGGATTTGGAACGTTCCTGCGCCAGTTCCGCAAGGCGGCGATTATTGGCACGCAACTGGTCTTCGGCGCTTTTGGCGCGAACAATAATTGAGAGCGCAGCCAGCAGTTCAGAGGGGGAATCCACCATTACATAGATATTACTCAGGCCCGCTTGAACCAATTGTTCCCAGAGGGGTTGACAGTTTATGAGGGGGGTGGCAAGCAACAGGGGCAGTGTCGCGCAGGCGCTGCTTGCACGTAATTTTTTACAGATTGCAACGGGGGAAGTTTCCGGGAGTGATTCGATCACGATGCAGTGGTAGGCATTTTCGTTTGCACGCGCAATTATTTCTTCCGCATCTTTTGCGACATGTATTGCAGCAGGGAATTCAGAAGTTTTAACCTGCTTTTCAAAGGCCTTGCGTCTTGCGATGTGCTGGAATAGCACGATGATAGGTAAAACATCTTTTGTCGCGTCTGTGGTCATGCGCCTGTATTCCAAAGGGATTCAATGGTTGAATTGCTTTTGCATATAGCATTATGCTTAGAAAATATGTGACGTGGCGGTGGAAATTGCTACACTGCTGAAATAGTTTCTAAACTTAATTGTAGTATATCATAAGAGCGTGGATACACAGAATGTTTTCGCCCTTTTTGGGGGCACGTTCTGTTGCGCTTTGCTTCGCCGCATCTTGCTAGCATAGTTGATGATAGGCAGTCGCGCATTTTCTATAATTTGACTTGATGTATACATTGAGAGGATAATTAAGCCCTTGGTCGTGAAGAGGTTGTTTTGGGATTACCCATCGGTCATGCTTGAGGGGAAATAAGAGTGTAATGAAGCGGGCAGTGCTGTTTTTATACTTTTTTGCCTTTATCTCTGTTATTGACTTGGAAAATAATTCATGTGTATTGAAAATCCTACCGCACCATTATTACAGCGGATGGAAAATTTGTTCCGAACTGTGATCCATAAGCAGGAACTGTACGTGCCTGTGCGTGATGTATCGCTGTACGAGATTCTCCGCCAGGAAACGGGTCATATTGCTGTTCAGCATGATGATTTGGATTTGCTGGTGATCATGGATAGTGTCACCGCATCCGAGGTAGAACATTTCGATGACATCGCACAAAAAGCGCAGACTTTTGTTGTTATTCACGGCGACACAGATTTGCCTGTAAATGAATCAAGCAATTGTGTCCATATCTCCTGTGCGGAGCCGCTCCTTGAAAAAGACCGCGTTTTCCTACTGCTTTCCAGAACCATCAGTCTTGCCCTCTTTGGCCAGGATATGGATGTCTCAGGGAAAGAGGTGTTTGAGGGCGGCTGGACTGTGCAGCGTTCCACTGTGGTTCGTTTCGCCGCGGCGTTATTGGGCTCCCATCAGATAGTAACCCTTCCTGAAATAACACCGTCTACGGACATTGAAGACCGGATTTCCTCCGCCATGATGCGGCTCACAGCGCTTCACGCAGGCGCCCTTGAATCGCGAGAACACAGCGTTGCGGTAGAGAAGAACGATCTGCTTTCCGTGCTTGACATTCTGAAAGCGATTTCGGCGGAACGTCAGGCCCGTGATATTCTCTTCGTTTTTGTGGAGCAGATTGCCCGCATTATTCCCGTTGACCGCTGTTCCATTGTGCGGATTCTGGACGGCGAAACAGAGGGGGCGGTATTGGTGTCCCATGAAAACGAGACACTTCGGGACTGCCTCATCCAGTTGGAGAAGTACCCGGAACTCACTGCGGTAGTGGAGACTGGCGAAATGCTGGCGATTGATGACGTGACTGCCCATCCGCTTATGGGTGAAGTGAGTGGCATCCTTCAGCGGGCAGGCATAATGTCTCTGCTTGTGCTGCCCATTGTGCGTCAGGATGCGCATGTAGGGACGCTGATTCTTCGAGCTGCCCGGCGCCATGGCGCATTTACGTTGCGTGAGATCAGTTTTTTTCAGATTGTGACTGAGGCTGCGGCAAATGCTTTGGAACGCGCCCATTTGTTTGAGAGTATACAGGTGGCCAATGAGCGCCTGGAGCAGTTGGCCATTACAGATAGTCTTACGGGAATTTATAACAGGCGTTATTTTCATGAACGCTTTGAGCATGAGTTTGAACGTGCCGTCCGGTATGGTCTTCCATTCTCCTGCGTGATCTTCGATATTGACGATTTCAAGCAGGTGAACGATACCTATGGGCACCTTATCGGTGATGAGGTCTTGAAGGAAGTGGCGCAGTGTATGATTTCCTGTACGCGGCGTGTTGATATCCTGGCGCGCTATGGTGGAGAGGAATTTGTTATTCTATTGCCGCAGACTGACTTGGAGGGTGCTTCAATAGAAGCGGAGCGCATACGTTCTGTTTTTGAAAAACATGCGTTTTCTGAAATACCGGAAACCAGAAAAGTTACCATCAGTGTAGGCGTCGCGACACTGGATTCGTCTGCAATGAAAGTCAGCAACGACTTGTTGAACGCTGCCGATATGGCGCTTTATGAGGCAAAAAACAGCGGGAAAAACCGGGTTGTTATCCATCAGAACCCACGAAGGAATACGAAATGAAATTGAAGATCACAGTGCTTTTGTGTCTTGTCCTGGTGCATGTCGGTTGTGCCAGCATTGGGTCGTCCTTTATCAAAATGCGCCCTGATTATTCCCAGGTGCCCGAAGCAGAATTGCGGGAGGCCGCAAGTGCTATTGAAAAGGCCGCCATGCAGGGTGAACGCGAGCCGGTGCTGGCGGACTATCCGGGTGTCGTTCTCACTACCCCGGAAATCGTACAGGCCATGCGCACTCGTGCAGCCAGATCGGCGTTGGTAAGCGACTTGCTCGCTTCCGGCCATGCATACGAACAGACGAACGGCACGATTAAAATTATCAACTCGCGAGAGTACAAGAAAAATACTACATCCCGAGAGCGCGACCAGAACGC
>CAZBNU010000208.1:0-7231 GCA_964493075.1 uncultured Nitrospirales bacterium
CCATGGGCCCCATCGTCTATGAGGAAGGCATCCGCTTTACTATTTTCAGCCGTCATGCCATGCGGGTGTGGATAGCGCTTTTTGATGAGGTGGATGATCAGGAGCCTGTCTGGGAGTATGAGTTTGATCCAGAGCATCACCGCACGGGTGATGTGTGGTCGCTGTTTGTGCGCGGCGCGAAAGAAGGCGCTTATTTTCTGTACCGCATGGACGGGCCGCGCTCTCCCCGGGAAGGGCATCGCTACAACCCGAATATCTATCTGCTGGACCCCTATGCAAAAGCCTTCGTCGGCGACATACACCACGGCACGATGAAATGTGTCGCGGTACATGATGAGATGGACTGGCATGATGATGTGCGCCCCCACATCCCGCTCAACGACCTGGTGATTTATGAAACTCATGTGCGTGGGTTCACACAGCATTCCACCGCTGGTGTCAACAATCCAGGCACCTATCGCGGACTGATAGAAAAAATACCGCATCTGAAGGATCTGGGGGTCAATGCGGTTGAACTGCTGCCCATCCAGGAATTCGGTGAAACCCTGCTGGGGCGATGCAGCCTGAAAACAGGTAAACAACTCACCAATTACTGGGGCTACAGCAGTATCGGGTTCTTCGCGCCAACCGGCAGATATGCTATCAGCGCCACCCGCCTGGAACATCTGGACGAATTTCGCGCTATGGTTAAGGCCTTGCACGAAGCGGATATTGAGGTCATTCTCGATGTGGTGTTTAATCATACCTCGGAAGGGGATGAGCGCGGGCCAACCTTGTGTTTTCGCGGCATTGACAACAGCATTTACTACCTTTTATCCAAGGGCGCCTACTTGAATTATTCCGGGTGCGGCAACACGGTCAACTGCAATCATCCGCTGGTGCGGGACTTTATTCTGGATTGCCTGCGTTACTGGGTGGCGGTGATGCACATAGACGGATTCCGTTTTGACCTGGCCTCCATACTCGGACGCGACCAGAGCGGTAATGTTATCGAGGATGCGCCGCTGATCATGCGCATCGCCGAAGACCCGGTCCTGCGCGATGTGAAACTTATTGCCGAAGCGTGGGACGCGGGCGGCGCCTATCAGGTGGGTGGATTCGGCGGCGCGCGCTGGGCGGAATGGAACGGCAAGTACCGGGATGACGTGCGCTGCTTCTGGCGGGGTGATCCCGGAATGCGCGGCGCTTTCGCAACACGCATCACGGGCAGCGCCGACCTGTACCTGCATGACGACCGCACCCCGGAGCATAGCATCAACTTCATCACCTGTCACGATGGGTTTACCCTGCGCGATCTGGTTTCTTATGCCACCAAGCACAATGAGGCCAACGGTGAAGGCAATGTGGATGGTGCGGACGTGAATTACAGCTGGAATTATGGACATGAAGGCGATACGGACGTTCCCGAAATCAGTGCGCTGCGTCTGCGAACCCAGAAAAGCCTGATCGCCACCCTGTTCCTGTCGCTGGGCGTGCCCATGATGCTGGGCGGTGATGAAATGAACCGCACCCAGCAGGGCAACAACAACGCCTACTGCCAGGACAACGAAATTTCCTGGTTCGACTGGTCGTTGCTGGATAAAAACCAGGAACTGTTCCGGTTCTGCAAAAACATGATTGCCTTTCGCAAAGAGAATGTTGTGTTTCGGCGCAATTCATTTTTTAATGGCGGCAATACCCTTGATACGGCAGATGCGACCTGGTTTTCGGCTTCAGGCGACGGGGTGGATTGGAACGCGCCTGAAAATGCGCTTGCCTGTCGCATCCATCCCAAAGAGAACGACGACATGGGCGTATACATCATTTTTAACGCCACGGACGGTCCTATGCACTTTCACCTGCCCGATGGCGCATGGCACGTGCGCATCAATAGCGCCGCGTCCCCACCGGAAGATTATTTTGCCTGTGACGCCGCCCCGACGGTGCAGGGAAATTCATTTGAGGCCAGCGCAAAAAGCGTTGTGGTGTTGACACTACCGGCATCAGCAGATAGATTGTGCAGCCCCAAAACAACCTGATTTCCCAAATATACCGTCAACACCGTCATTCCAACTACAAGCGCCAGCCATCACGGTAGGTAGAGTGTAGCCACCTGTTCGCCTCGGGGGCGTTTACAAACTCCAGTTTTGCTGCGTCATAGTGTAGTTTCTGGTCGGCACGGATGGCGGCTATGCCAAGGCTAACAATTTCCGTGAGCGGGCCGCTGTAGTCAAAGTTGGCCGCCGCCGGTTCGCCGCCTTTACAGGCAAGCACCCACTCCTTGTAATGACCCACCGAACGGGGGAGAGTCTTAGGCGGTTGTTTGTAGGCTTTCATTTTCGACTCCGGCAGCAGCTGCGGAACGCTGCCGTAACAACCGCACATCAGTTTGCCTTTGTCACCAATGAACAACACACCACCGTCGCTGTCGCCCATTTTCCGGCCTGCTTCCAGTTCGTCAGGGCGCGGCGGCATGACCCCGCCATGATGCCAGGTCAGGGTAACAGGCGGTAGTGCGTCCCGTGCCGGAAAAGTCCAGCGCACGATGGCGCCTGCAGTAGTGGTTTCAGGATGTACCATGCCGGCAGGCATTTCCGCGCCGAAGGGCGTTGCCTTGGTGTTCAACTTGATGGAACTTGCCTCAACGGTATCTGGACTTCCAAGATGCAACGCCCACACTACGGGGTCCAGGATGTGGCAGCCCATGTCGCCCAGCGCACCCGAACCGAAATCCCACCAACCGCGCCAGATAAAAGGGAGGTAGGCGGGGTGATAGGGGCGCTCCGGTGCGGGCCCCAACCAGAGGTTCCAGTCTAGACCTTCGGGAACGGGCGGTGTGTCGTCTGGGCGGTCAATACCATAAGGCCACCAGCCGCCGGGACGGTTCGTCCATGCCTGTACTTCCCTAACCTCACCAATAGCGCCGTCCCAAATCCATTCGCACACCTGCCGGATGTCTTCCTTGGCATGGCCCCAGTTGCCCATCTGGGTTGCCACCTTGGCTGCCCGTGCCGCTTCCGTCATGGTGCGCACTTCCATCAGGGAATGGGCGAGCGGTTTTTCACAAAAGACATGTTTCCCCTTTTTGATTGCCGCCATCGCCGCTACCGCATGAATATGGTCGGGCGTGGTGATGACCACTGCGTCAATATCGTCCCGCTCCTCCAGCATTTCCTGGAAATCAATGTATGCCGCGCACCCGTTCCCCAATGTACCCTTGTAGTCGTAGTATTCGTCAATCATTTTGCGTCCGGCTTCCCGTCCCGCAATGCCACGTCCGAGATAAGGGCCTTCCTTGAAGACATCGCATACCGCCACCACCCGCACATCCGGGTCCTGCATGAACACCCCCAGGTTATAAATGCCCTGCCAGCCCACACCGATGAATGCCATGTTGACTTTTTCGTTCGGAGACGTCGCGCCCATTCCCAGCACATGAGGCTGCACAATGGAAAATGCGGATGCCGCACTGGCACGTTGCAGAAAACTGCGCCGTGAAATGTCCGGCGTTACCGTTTGCCCTGGAATCGTGTTGCTCATGACTGGTCTCCTGTGATTCACTCTACGGGACTTATCGGAAGTATAGGACCCAGAAAAATAGAATCCACTTGTCCCATACTTCCCATAATTCCTATACCTCCCATACACGCTAATCGTTTTGCTTCAAGTATTGCACAATGTCATGATTAGAGCATAGGCCATGAGGGAAGTTCAACAGCGGCAGCCCATTGTAAATTTTTATGTGTGCCGTGTTAATATCCTGTTAGACAGTTACCGGCCGGTTCTGTCAAATACTGCATCGCGTTGGAGTTAACACGGAAGGAGATGCCCTTATGTTGCTGAATGTATTGGTTCTTGTTGCGGGCTTTATCATTGGGCTTGTACTCATCATCGGCATACTGATTGCGATTGTGCTGCATCGGGCGCCGGGACAATATCTTGATGTTGACGGTCTGAAACTCTACTACCGTGTGGAGGGAACAGGGGTACCTGTCGTGCTCGTTCACGGATACGCTGCTCATGCCGACCTGAATTGGCGGCTTCCCGGTGTGATTCGCATACTGCGTCGGAAATATCAGGTGATTACCTTTGATGTGCGTGGGCATGGGCTGACTGACCGGCCGCATGAACCGGAGAAATATGGGCTGGAAATGGCGAAGGATGTGGTGCGGCTGCTGGACCATCTCAATATCGAAAAAGCCCATGTAGTGGGCTACTCCATGGGCGGTTTCATTACCATCAGCCTGGTGGCCCTGTGTCCTGAACGCTTGCTCAGCGTCGTTCCCTGTGCCTCCGGGTATGAGCGGCCTGAAGGCAAGAATATCCAACTGCTGCAGTCTCTCACGGGAGCGCTTGATGAGCAGGGCAGTTTCGAACCGCTTATCCGGGCTTTGGAGCCCGTGCCGCCGCCAGCGTGGAAAGTGAAATTGATTGATTTTCTCATGAACTCCATCAACGACCCCAAGGCATTGTCCGCGCTCATGAAAAATTTTACAGATCTGGCAATCAGCGAAGAGGTTTTGCGCAACAACAAAGTGCCCGTCCTTTCCATCGCCGGTTCCAAAGACCCTCTCGGCGCAGGCATCAAATCCATGACCGAAATGATGGCCTGTCATGAAGCGGTGTATATCCAGGGCGGCGACCATGTGACGACCATTCTCAAAAGAGCGTACATGAAAAATGTGATGGCATTCCTTGAAAAACATTCCCCTGAAATACAAGCGCAATAATGCAGGAGATACTATCATGAAATCATCGAGAAGGATGTTTTTGGCAAGCGGCGTTGCGGCAGGCATGGTCGCAACAATGAAAACAAGCGTTGCGCAGGAAGTGAAGGAAAAGCGCTGGAAATGCGGCCTCGGCCTGAACGGGTTCATGTCTTCTGCCAGTACCTTTCAAAAGCAATATCCCATCTGGGAGGTACTGGATTTTGCCGCTGCGTCAGGATTCGACGGCATTGAACTGGTGGACGGCTGGCCCATGGGCCCTTATCCTGGTGCCGAAGAGACGGAACGCATTGCCGCGCTGCGTCGCATGTACGATTGCTACGGCCTGCAGATTTATTCCATGCAGACTGGGGGAGGGGATGCCCATGCGGCTGACCCGGAACGACGGAAGGGGTGGCTGGAGCGGTTCCGCAAGGACGTGCAGTTATGTAAAGCACTCGGCGGCGAGTTCATTGGCTGTTGGCCGGGCGGCGGCATGGAGGGGAACCGCACCATGGAAGAAGCCATTGCCCATCTGGCGGCAAGTTACCTCGAGGCGGCAAAAATCTGCGCCGACGCAGGCATGTTTATGTCCTTTGAAATTGAACCGCCCTTCATCTTCAATACCCTCGAACACTTGCAGCAGATTCTGGCGTTGGCGGACCACCCTGCCTGCAAAACCAACTACGACCCCAGCCATTTCGATCTCATGTCCGGCAGCACGGGCAAGCCGGAAATCATGTTGCAGCAGGTGGGCGTTCAGCATATTGGCCACGTGCATCTGACGGACACGGATGGCACGCTGTTTGGCCCCACCTCAAAACACCTGCCCTGTGGTGAGGGACACTGCGATATGCAGGCCTCACTTAAAACCTTGTGGGATGGTGGTTATTCGGGCTGGATCATGATTGACGGGTGGATGATAGAAGATGTTTACCGTGCCGCCACAAAGGGCAAGGAAGCCATTGACAGCGCGTTGCATGGGTTTGGCACCAGTTAATTCACCCGGACGCAAAACATACACAGAGGTATTGTCATGAACATGAAACACCTTATCTGCATGCTTGCTGTTTTTTGCAGTTCTGTGATCTTCGGCGAGGAGGACCTGCCAATTACTGTTGACGCAGATTTTCCCGGTGGAAATATCATTGTGGACCGCATGGAAGGCGATACGGTATATCTTCAGCAAGAGTTGCGCGACACGGAGGGTTGGTGGTTCTATTGGTACTTTCGGGTTTCAGGCGCCGCAGGGAAGACGCTGCGCTTCCAATTCAGCGGGCGCGATCCAATCGGGGTTCGCGGGCCGGCAGTCAGCGTTGATGACGGCATAAACTGGGCCTGGCTTGGCGCCGATAGTTGCGCCGATAGCGCCTTCACGTACACATTCCCCAACGGTTCTTCCGTAGTACGGTTTGCCTTCACCATGCCCTACCTGGAATCGGATTGGCAGCGTTTTTTGAACACGTCTGAAAATCCTGACAGGCTTGTGGAGGATATCCTGTGTACCAGTTCACAGGGACGAAACGTCGAATTACTCCGCGTCGGACAACTGAATGGTGAGCCGCAGCACCGGGTAGTGCTTACAGCCCGTCATCACGCCTGTGAGTCCATGGCAAGTTTTGTGCTGGAGGGTCTTCTCACTGCAATACTTGCCGACAATGACGATGGCAGGTGGTTCCAAGACCATCTGGAAGTACTGGTAGTGCCGTTCATGGACAAGGATGGCGTGGAGAACGGCGATCAGGGTAAGAACAGAAAGCCCCATGACCACAACCGCGACTACGGGGAAACAAGCATTTATCCAGAGACTAAAGCGTTGAGAGCAAAACTCAATGAATGGGCAGGTGGAAGACTTCATGCCACACTCGACCTGCATTGTCCCTGGATTCGCGGCAATCACAACGAGGAAATATATCTCGTTGGAAGCGCAGACGAAGCTGTCTGGGAGCAACAGCAACGCTTTGGCGCTATTCTGGAGGAAGTCAATCAAGGCCCGCTTCCCTATCGTGCATCCAGCAATCTACCCTTTGGGCAGAGTTGGAATACCACCGCGAATTGGGGCTCTGGAAAGAGTTCACAACAGTGGATGCGAACCATTGAAGGCGTGCATCTTGCAACCACTATTGAAGTGCCCTACGCGAATGTTATGGGCGTCGAAGTTACGCCGGAAAGCGCACGGGCGTTTGGTGTCTCGCTGAGCAAGGCGCTACGGATTTACTTGGAGAAATCATAGAATAGCCTGTACACAAATCACCGGCCAATGAGATTGACCGCCCGTGTCGTGCGGGTACGCTCTTCGCCCTCGTCGGTCAGAGTGCCTTTGTTCCAGAACTTGGCGCGATAGCTGAATTCGCCGCCTGTGGGCAGGCATTGTACCGGCGCTGTTTCCGCTGCACTCGGGAAGCCTGTTCCACGTGGTGGCGGCGCGGTGTCCAGTCGTTCGTGGCAACCCACGCAACTGCGCGTTTCCCCGGGACGCACATACATCCATATCTGCTGGTTGCCCACCACGCGCCGGTCGCTGTCCAGCACCTGCAGATGAATCA
>CAZBNU010000209.1:0-7194 GCA_964493075.1 uncultured Nitrospirales bacterium
TTATAGTGTGTTGCCACAAAAATAAGGGTTCTGACATGCATGAACTGCCGATTGTAAAGAACATACTACAGGTGGTTCTAAAACATGCTGTGGCGCACGAGGTAAAGAAGGTGCTCGCGATCCACATTCGGGTTGGTGAAATGAGCGACCTGGAAGATAAATGGATTCAGAAGTATTTTGATTACTTGGCCAAAGATAACGTTGTAAAGGGCGCCCGTCTGGTGATTGAGCGGGTTCCCGTAGTAATGAAATGTTCAGACTGTTTTATGTCTTATGAAGTAGACCTGAAAAAAGACGAGGCAATGGCATGTCCGGAATGCGGAAGTGTTAACGGTACCATGGTGTCCGGACGGGAGTATTTTATCAAGAACCTGGAGGCGATATGAGTCAGGAAATTAGATTGATTGAAGTAAAAGAAGATATTCAGGCGGACAATATCCTGAAGGCAAAACAGCTTCAGGACCACCTTCAACAGGAAAAGACATTTCTCCTGAACCTCATGGCGTCACCCGGTGCAGGGAAGACCAGCCTTTTGATTCAGACCGTCCGCCACCTTAAAGAAAAGCTGCGCATTGGCGTTATGGAAGCAGACATTGATTCCATGGTGGATGCGGAACAAGTCGCTCGGGAAGGTGTCAACACCATCCAGATAAATACCGGCGGCTTTTGTCACCTAGACGCCACCATGGTGGAATCTGGACTGGATGCACTGGATACGAAAAACCTAGATATGGTACTCCTGGAAAATGTCGGTAACCTGGTGTGCCCGGCGGAGTTTGAGACTGGTGCCCACAGGAACGCCATGATTTTAAGTGTTCCTGAAGGGGATGATAAGCCCTTGAAGTATCCGTTGATGTTCTCCGTGTGCCACGCGCTCGTTATCAACAAGATAGATTACCTTGAACTATCCGATTTCAGCATTGAAAAATGCAGGGAACGGGTTTTGAAACTCAATCCCGGGATTCAAATTTTTGAAGTGTCCTGCAGAACCGGTGAGGGAATGCAACGGTGGATTGCATGGCTGGAACGGCAGGTCAATGACATTGTCGGTGGTCTTGCCGGTATTTGATGGTATAGACGTACTGACAGGAAAGGAAACGTATGCAGACAGATATTTATCGGCAAGTACAACAAAAATTGGATCAATATTCTATGGGATTCCCCGCAGCGGAATCAGGGCTTGATCAGAAGATCCTCAAGTACCTCTTTTCAAAAGATGATGCCATAATGTTCAATGAGATGACCCTGATACCAGAGACTGCAGAAGACGTTGCTTCTCGCCTGAACCGACCTGAAGAAGAAGTTTCTGAACAACTGGAAGACATGGCAGAAAATGGGCTTCTGTTCAGAATGAAAAGTGAGAAGTATGGTTCGCGGTATAGCGCCATTCCTTTCGTACACGGTTTGTTTGAATTTCAAATCAAGGATATCAGACAAGATTTGGTAGAAATGGTCAAGGCCTATTCAGAGGAGGTGTTCGACGGCGCCATGCAGCTGGGCGCGGAGTATTTCTTAAGAACCATCCCCGTTCAGGAATCAATTGAAGTGACCCATAATGTGGCGAGTTATGACGACGCCATAGAAATCTTGCGAAATAACAAACGTATCGTGATTACAGAGTGTATTTGCCGTAAATCAGCAACTGTGCTTGAACAGAATTGCGACAAACCTCTTGAAACCTGTTTTATGTTCGGCGCCATGGGGCAATACTACCTGGACCGCGACATGGGAAGAGAAATTACGTTTGAAGAAGCAGTGGACATCCTTGCAAAATGTCGCGCGGCTGGCCTTGTAACACAGCCTGCCACGTCACAGAACCCGGGTGGAATGTGTAACTGTTGTGGCGATTGCTGTGGTGTTCTGGTTGCGCTTAACAAACATCCCAAGCCAGCGGAACTTATTTTATCCAACTACTATGCGTCGGTTGGGGCCGATGATTGCACCGGGTGTGGAGTATGTACAGACCGTTGTCCCATGAAAGCGGTTACCATAGGTGATGACGGTATTGCAGCTGTCAACAGAGACCGCTGCATCGGATGCGGCTTATGTATTAGCACATGCCCTGCTGAAACCATGAGACTCCTATCCAAGTCTGACTCAGAACTTCGTACTCCACCGAAGAACCTCTTAGAACAAGCAATGTTGATGGCCCAAAAACGAGGGCTCGCTCTTCACAAATAAGGGGTCATGCAGTCTATATGCTGGTGGAATAACGTAGTCCTGCTGGATTTTGATTCCCGAAGCATTTATATGGCTTAAGAAAGGACGGCAATGCAAACGAATTTCGTGGAAATAGCCAAAAAATACAGGGCATTTCTGATCTGTCTATTGGCGACCATTGCCTGCTGGACCGCCTACTACGCGTGGTACAAGGCTGGCTTTCCGGGTAGGCCCATTCATGTTTTTTGTGAAGTTGATTCCGGTGGCCTGTTCAAACAGGACGCAAACTCGATTTCGGCGCTTGTCTTCGTGTACATTGGCCTCGTCATCGCCTGGGGCGCCGGCAGACGAAGGGTAGATGGCCCCGTAACGCAGTTGCAAAACCCCATGAAACGATCCGACTTCTACCCTGGACTCTATGCCCTTGCCTCAATTGTTTTGGGCTTCGGTACGCTGGCCATGCACGGTTCCCTGACTGGGGAGGGGGGCACTCTGGACGTCAGCAGCATGTATATTTGGGTTTCCTTTTGCGCATGTTATTCCTTTGCCAGGATCATCCGATGTGGGGTAATTTCCTTTCTGATACTCTATGCTACACTTTGCACATCCCTAATCCTGAGTATGAAGTGGGGGATGTTACCCGTTAATGAGACCTTCGGCGGCCTGATTCTAATGTCTGTGCTTATGGAATTGTTCTACAAGTGCATAAATTGGAAACAAGTACGCTTCGAGAACAGGTGGGTTCTTTACACGGCAGTCAGTTTTTTATCCGCATTGGGAATCTGGAATCTTTCCCTTGAACGAAGACCATTCTACTATCCTTATACCATCTTTCAGGGACATTCCGTGTGGCACATCCTATGCGGTGTTGCCAGTTGGACGATCTACCGCTACTATTACTCGGAACAAACCACCAGGTAACACGGATGAAAAGAGTTGCAACATAAATTGTGTTAGTGCATCTCACGACACACCCAAGGCTGTAAGCCTTATCCGTTCAACTATAGTGCCCTGCCATAGTTGATATTCCCTCAGATAGCCATCGCTTTAACCGCAGGTCGTGGGAGAAGAATGTCCCCCTTCGAAACACGAAAAATCTTTCTTCAGACAATCGCCGTCAACAGCAGTAAAGCCCTGCGATGACGATAGTTGAAATCTTTTATGTTGGTTCCGGCTACGCCGATATGTTACGCGAGATGGATGCTTTTCTTTTATGGGGGCGACATTGGCTTCTGCTCTGGGAATGACCGTGTGTAAGACCATCAAGAATTCCAAAATATGCCTTAAGACTTATATGGGATGTGGCGGTTATATAACCATATTTGATAATTATGATTTGGCAGAATCGGTCACACTTTTTGGATTGTGGCGTGATAAACTTGTATTGATCAGTGATCTGTGTGGAAGTTTTGCGCGGTTTTGTCTGCAAAAAACGAGGAAAAGGTCCAGGTGCAATTTTGTCAGGTGACAGGGTTGTCTGACAGTTAGCGCGAGGGCTGTTTTTGATGTGGCAACTTGCGGGTGCTGCGTCAAAATTAATATGGCGAATAAAGGTTTACTCATGAAAAACCAAAAAGGGCATGGGAGAGTGCTGTGCCGTGAGGAGTCTGCAATGCGTACGGTGAATTCGTTGAATGGCAAAGGGCATGAGTCTGGGAACGCTTTTCTGGTGCTTGGAATGCGGTTGCTGCTGGTGGCAGTTGTTGTTGCATTGCCTTCTGTTTTGGCGCATGCCCAGGACTGGACTGTTGATGCCAATACAACCCTGTCGGCGGGCACATACGATTATGAAAATGTGACTGTTACCAACAACGCGACGCTGACCCTGAACGGCGAAGTGGTGCTTAATGCTGCTTCGCTGACCGTGGATGTTGGGGCTGCTATTTCCGGCGATGGGAAAGGCCATGCTGCCAATGAAGGACCGGGCGCTGGCATCTATGATGGGGATTCTGGTAGTGGCGCGGGACATGGCGGCACTGGCGGCGACACAGGGTTATCTGCAGCTGTAGGCGGTGCAGTGTATGACAGCGGTGTTATCCCTGCATTGATGGGAAGCGGTGGCGGCGGACCTTTTGGTGGTGCTGGTGGTGGCGCTGTTACGTTGAATGTAATTGGTACGCTAACCAACAACGGCACCATCAGTGTGAACGGTGCAAATGGCGCAGGTTCCAGCGGCGGCGGTGCAGGCGGTACGTTGAATATCACGGCGGGCACATTGGAAGGTGCTGGTGATTTACAGGCCAATGGTGGTGATGCCGGCCAGGCGTTTAATGATGGTGGCGGCGGTGGTGGTGGCCGCATTGCAGTGTATTACCAGACCAACAACTGGACAGGTGTGGCCACCGTAACCCCCGGCGTGGAATCCGGTTTGGGGCAGGCAGGTACTACGGGAACTGTTTGCTTTATTGACATTACCGTTCCGGATGTTGCTGCATTTCACGCGGGAGAGTTTTGGCGCTTTGAGGAGGCGGATGCTGCAAATTACGATTTTGCCGAAATACATTTGACTGATTCCACAGTTCTTGTGGAAACCAGTATCAGCACTTCCATCATGAGCATGGGCAATGCAACGATAATCGTGAATTCCGGTCTCACCGTGGCTGCGGATACCGTCACGGTTAACGCAGGCACCGATGCTGTATTTGCGCCCGATGCGGTGTTCGATGTGGACGATTTTATTGTGACCGGTGATTTCACCTGGCATGGGGATTTGTCGCTGGAGGTGGCGACTTTGAATATTGGTGTGGGAACGACGCTTTCTGCAGATGGCACGGGCTATGCGCCGGGCACGGGCCCCGGCGCAGGAGCCTATTCCACAGTGGGCACGGGCGGTGGTCATGGTGGCGTGGGCGGTGCGAATGGTGGCACTACCTATGATTCCGCCAAAGCTCCGGTAGAGGAAGGCAGTGGTGGCGGTGGAACGACCGGCGGCGCGGGTGGCGGCGCGATACGACTGAACGTATCGGGCGCGCTTGTTGTTGACGGTGTTATCACCGCGAAAGGCGCAGCCGCTTCCGACGATGGTGGCGGCGGCGCTGGGGGAAGTATTTACATCACAACCGGCACTTTTGCAGGGGCCGGAACGCTGGATGTGAGCGGCGGTGACGCAGGCGATACCGGTGCCACGGGCGGCGGCGGCGGCGGTCGCATTAGTGTGCTGCATCAGGGAAACACTTTTACGGGCGATGCGATTGTGGCGGGCGGCGCGTCGTTGTCCGGCGATCCCGGCGCGTCCGGTACGGTTGGCTTCTACGACATTACCAATGCCGACAGGCCCGATTTTGTGGCCGGATCAAACTGGGTATTTGAAGCGATTGATGGGCCCCAGCAGTTCACTACGGTTACGCTGACAGACGCCGTGGTATCCCAGGAAGCCTATCTGGAAGCGGACACCCTTTCTGTGACCAACACGACGATGACGATGGCGGAAGGGCTACGCTTTGTGGTCGGCACGCTGACCCTTGGCGCAGGCGCTGATATCAATTGTGCCTGGGATACGATTGTGTCTGTAGGCGATTTTTTTATGACCGGCGCGGCAAGCTGGACGGGCAATCTTGATATTTCCGTGGCTAACCTGACCATTGAGGCGGGTGCGTCTTTGAGCGCCAACGGCATGGGCTATCAGGCACAGGCGGGATTTTCCCCGGGTGGTACTTTTGGCGCGACTGGCGGCGGCGGCGGCTATGGCGGCGCAGGCGGTGATGCAATACCTGCGCTTGGCGGCGTACCCTACGCTTCTTCTGTTCAGCCGACCAGGGCGGGCAGCGGCGGCGGCGGCGCTTCGGGCGGTGGCGGCGGCGGCGTGTTGCGGCTGGATGTAACCAACACGCTTACGGTTGAAGGCACCCTCTCCTGTAATGGTGCGGACGGTGCAGCATCGTCAGGCGGCGGCGCCGGCGGCAGCATTTATGTTATAACAGACACGCTGACAGGGGCGGGTGTTATTGAAGCCAACGGCGGCGCGGGCGGTACGGACGGTGATTCCGGCGGTGGCGGCGGCGGCCGCATTGCAATCTATCACACCACCAACAATTTTACCGGTACTACAACTGCAACCGGTGGTGCAGGCAATGGCGCAGGAGCTGCGGGCGGCAATGGATCAACCCGGCTGATTGACGGGTCCACCTCCCCGGGTACTCTAGATATTGTTGCGGATACTACGCTGGACAATCCTGACATCACAGAAATCAGCGCAATGACAATTACAGGCACCGATCTGATGCCTGTTGAAGTTACCATTTCGGGCGATGTGGTTGCCGATAGTCTGGTAGCGACATACTGCGTTATCAACGTAATTGATGCGGCCACATTTTTTGCAGGGGATGTTACTTTAAATACGGGGGTGACGATTAATGTATCCTCCACTGCGGAGTGGCAGCTGACAAACCTGACGTTGAGCGGCGACACTTTTATAAACGGCAACTTGAGTGTTGAAGTGGATAACCTCACGATTGGTTTGGGTGCGTCGCTGAATACTTCCGGCAAGGGTTATGCCCGCCAGGCTGGCCCCGGTGCGGGCGTTACAAGTGGCAGTAACTACGGCGCTGGCGGTGGTCATGGCGGCGTTGGCGGAAATGGCGATAGCAGTAGTGGCGGTGTGCGCTATGGTTCCGCCATTTGGCCGGTTACTCCGGGCAGCGGTGGCGGCGGCACAGATGGCGGCGCAGGCGGTGGTGTGGTATATCTGAAAGTGAATAATACATTGACGGTTAACGGTACCATTACCGCAAACGGTGTGAATGGTTCGAATAGAGGCGGCGGCGGCGCAGGCGGCAGCATTCTTATTGATGCGGTAAACTTCTCCGGCGCGGGCAGCATGAGCGCCAATGGCGGTAATGGCGGGTCGAGTTATGGCGGCGGCGGCGCAGGCGGACGTATTGCCATTTATTGTGAAAATAACACCTATACGGGCACACTGGAATCATTGGGCGGCACCAGCGCCCTTGCACAGGCTGGCCAGACCGGCACCATCGGCGTGTTTAATGTGACGGACCCGCAGAATGTTGATTTAACCGCAGGCCATTCCTGGCGTTT
>CAZBNU010000210.1:0-7163 GCA_964493075.1 uncultured Nitrospirales bacterium
GATGGCAGATTGACCTACGACGAGGCCCAGACGATTATCCCCGGATTGACCCAGGAGCAGTTTGTTGCCCTTGACACCAATAAGGATGGGTTGCTGGATGCTTGTGAATTAGGCGGCACTGCGACGATTGTTATTGCTGATTCAGAAGTCATCGTTGTTTGCGATGATTTCGATGCGGCTCATCGGGCTGTCGCAGACGCATTCCATGGTGTTACGGCCACTTGTGCTGATGCGCAAATAACAGTTGCAATGATAGTGGCCCGTGACCACAACGGCAAGCCTGTTGTTTACCCTCTCGATGCTATTGCCGCGAAGATACCTGGTTTTGGCGAATACGACCGTTCCATTGAGAAAACGCGTGGACTATTCCATCAGTATTTCCTTTTTCAGGCGGGCGAATTTGTGCTTACCTATGCTACAGACGATGGCGCTGTTGCCGAGCAGACCATTGTCATCGTGAATGAATGTCGTGGCTGTCTGGGTTGCTATAGTTGTGATAGCTGCGCTGGCTGTCGTCCAATTCCGGATAATGTGATGGACCTGAAGCAGTTTATGAGCGACTGGTTGCTTATTGGCTTGAGTGTGCTCGTCATGTTGTCTTGGTCCGTGACGAGGAAACACTGAATTGAGATAGACGAATAGATACCATTACAATCACAGGAGCGGCGTGGTGCCCAGAGCATTTATGTCGCTCCTTTACTTTATCGAACAATTTTGCAACTACTGCAAGAGGGAAATGCTCCGATGAAAAGAACTGTCCTGATTGTCTTGCTACTGAGTACTATAGTAGTTGTTTCGGCAAATGCCCAGCCTATTTCGGGAACATGGCATTTTTGTAATGGCGCAGAGTTCCCCGGCGCTTCGGGCGCTGTTGAAGTGACCGAAAGCACTTCGGGCGATCAACGTATGACGTTGCGCTATGATTTCAGCGGTGGCGGTGCTTACGTGGCAGCCTACTGTGATTTGGCCGCACCGAAGCAACTTGACCGTGTTCGTTTTCGTATGAATAAACCACCAGAGGCCACCATCACGGTGCGCGTAGTGGATGCAGCCGGACAGACGTTCCAGAAGTCCGTGTATTATGATCAGATAGGCTTTCGTGAATTGGCGTTTAACATGCGAGGCTGGTCAGGCTTCTGGGGCGGGCCCAACGATGGTGTATTGCGACAGCCCGTCCACACCATTGGCATACTTGTCGAGAAGCAGGGGTTGGGAAAGGAACAGGGTACAATTACGTTTACCGGCCTTAAGCATGTAGAAACAGGTGAATCCGAAAATAACCAGGTTACTGTCGCGTCGGTGCAAGGGGTGAATCCCTATCTCGTCACGGATTTCGGAGAAGATTGCGTGCTGGCAAAATCTCTGGGGGATGCACTACAGAATAATACCTGGCACATCAATTTCAGTACCGCTCCCACCGCAGCTATGGGCGGTTCTCTTTCCCTTTTTCATCGTCCTTCTTCCCTTACCATACGTGCACAAGCCTCTGCACCTGGTGCAAAACTGGTCGTGGATATGGGTGCTCATTTTCAGGGGTTCAAGCGCGAGGTGGGCGTGTTTGACGGCACGGAGCAGACCTTTACATTTACGCTTCCTCCTGAAGGGTGGGAGGCTTATGGCGCGGCCCATGAAACGTTGCATTACCCTCTGCGCATTGTCCAGATTGCAGTGGAGAGGCATGAATGCAAAGAAGAACAGATCGAAGTGCGCCTGCATAACATTACCTGCGAAACTGCTTTTGAACATACCCGCGCTGTGGTCTTGAAGTCGGAACTGCGGGCGCTGGATGCAGATTCGGACGTTAGAAAGTTTGAGGTTGCGTGCAGCGGATGGAACCTGCTGGATGCTTCTGCCGAAGGGACGCTTGCACTTGATGTAAAAAACTGGGATGGGGTTGTTGTGCATACCGCAGAAATGCCGTTTATATTGCCAGGCGGCGGCAAAAGGGAAAGCATGCTGTATCGTTTTGAAGTTCCCGTCGCGCTGCGTTACATAGATGCCCAGTTTCGGTTTGTCACCCCCGGGCAGCAGGTTGCCGAGGCACTTTCCACATTCACGGCATCTCTGACAGAAGAGGCCTTTTCTGAGTTGTTGCCTGCGCCCGTTCAGGGACTTCAAACCGAATCTCCCTGGGGCATGGGTGTGTATCTGTATCGCAATGGGCATACCCCCGCAGGACTGGCGGAAATTGATCGCATTGCAGCACTTGCCGCCGAAGCAGGGGTGAAATGGTCGCGGGAAGAGTTTCAATTGGCCCGCATTGAAACCGCTCCAGGCGTGTATGATTTCTCTTTCTACGACGAACTGATGGATGCGGCCCATCGTCACGGCATCAGCGTTTATGCGTTGCTTGCCTATTGGCCGCCTTTTGTGGAGCCCTACACGGAGGAAGGGATAGAGGCCTTCTGCAATTTTACCCGCGCCATAGTGCGCCACTATAAAGACCGGATAAAGCACTGGGAGATTTACAACGAGCCGAACATCTTTTTCTGGGAGGGACCGAAAGAACTGTATCCCGTGCTGTTGGAACGGTGTTATGCCATCGTGAAAGAGGAAGACCCGGAAGCGGAAGTACTGGGAATTTCCACTGCTGGCATTGATCGTGGCTTCATACGGCAGGTGCTGGATGCGGGCGCTCCCTTCGACGCTTTGACGGTGCATCCCTATCGAAGTCAGTTTATTGAACGCAATTTCATCCGTGAACTGGAACGTGTTTCATCGCTGGTGGACGGGCGTCCCGTGTGGATTACAGAAATGGGCTGGAGTACCCAGATTGGTGAAGGCGGCAAAACCGAACGGGAACAAGCGCAATTGCTGGCCCGTGCCTACTTAAGCGCCGCTATCGCAGACACACGCAACATGGGCTGGTATAATTTCAGGAACGATGGCGCCGACCCGTTTTATAACGAAGTAAACTTTGGTGTTTTGCACCGGGATTTAACGCCAAAAGCCGCCTATCGCGCTCTGGCAACGGTGTGCCGTACACTCGCGCCTGCTGCGGATGCTTATCCCGAACCGCTTGAAAACGGCATGAGGGAGAACGGCGTGTATGCCTTGGCCGCCGGACGGAATGCCGCCATCTGGTCGCCTCATAGTGATGCGGATGTTACGATTGCTACTGACATCGCTGAACCAGTGATATTCAATCTGATGGGTGAACCGGTTGAATACTCGCGGGAAACAGGCATGACATCACCACCAGTGCAGGCTGGTTGCCGTTCGGTTGCTGACGTTGCCACGTATTATAGAAAGTCTGTCCAGGTACTCCATCTTCAACAGGGCGACCCGCTTTTTGTCTTGAACAGTGATGTTTCCATAGTCCGTGTGGATACAATCGAAGCCAAAGAGGATGTGCTTATGTTTTAATATGCTTTACGGAATTGCGGCATGATGTAATTTGTTTATGTTATCATAAGTAAAATTTGTAGGATACTTGTTAAAATAAGGATAGTAGGTGATGGCCATTATGGACATATTGATTTATCCCGACGCGCCGCTGAACGAGGTGGCTTTGCCGGTAGTAAAATTCGGCCCTGAGTTGAAGAAACTGGCGGAAGACATGATTGAAACCATGGATGCCGGCAATGGCGTGGGCTTGGCGGGGCCGCAGGTGGGTTTGCGCCAGCAGATTTTTGTGCTGTGTGAACCCGAAGGCGAGCCTATGTGTCTGGTCAACCCGGAAATTGTGGAGATGGATGGTACTGCCTACGGAGAGGAGGGCTGCCTGAGTCTGCCTGAACTCTGGGCGCAGGTGCCCCGGGCTACCCGCATCCGTGTCCGAGCGCGGGATGTTGATGGCAACCCGGTGGATTTCGAAGCCCATGATTTTCTTGCCCGGATTATTCAGCATGAATACGATCATCTGCAGGGTAAAGTATTTCCAGACCGTCTGGATGCTATGACGCGGGCCTCCATGTTCGAAGAGTATGGGGCAATTCGTTCTCGCATCATCAACAATGCCCAGGTTGCAGGCTGAGCTCTGGGGAAATAATGTTTATCCAATCGCCCATAGTAGAGCATTTAATAGATTCGTTTCGGCGGCTTCCAGGGGTTGGGAGAAAGTCTGCTGAACGCTATGCGTTGCATTTGCTTTCCCTGCCGCCCGAAGTGGCCTACGACTTCAGCGATGCGGTGCGTGCGGCCAGGGAGCGCATCACTTGGTGTCCGGTATGTCGTAATCTCACGGATACAACACCGTGCGTTATTTGTGCCGATGAACGTCGCGACCATAGCGTGATATGTGTTGTGGAGCAGCCTTCAGGCGCGATGGCGATTGAGAAGGGCGGTTCCTACAAGGGGCTGTATCATGTGCTTCACGGAGTGCTGAATCCTCTTGAAGGCGTGGGGCCGGAGGAACTTCATCTCGATTTGCTGTTGAAGCGGCTTGAGGGTGGCTTAGTATCCGAGCTAATTGTGGCCACGAACACCACAGCAGAAGGGGAGGCAACAGCGTTATACCTGGCGCGACGTATCGGCGCTATGGGCGTAAAAGTAAGCCGCATCGCACATGGCGTCCCCATGGGCGGTGGTGTGGAATATGCCGATTCAATAACGCTTGCGCGCGCCCTCGAAGGTCGTTCCCGTATCTGAATTACTCGTTACTTTCAGGCACAATTTCGGCGGGCGGTGTGTAACCGGGAAGCAATTCTTCTTCCGGCTCTTCCATCAGACCCGGTCCGCCACGTAATTCGTCGAAACCTTGAATCAAGTGTAGACGATGCTGCTGATCCGTTACTTTTTCTGTGGTTTCCTCATCTTCAACGGCCTCATTCCAGAGTGCGTCTTCAATGGTATAAAAGAAAAGCGGTCCTGGTCCCTCATGCAGTTTTAATCGCCCACCTATCAATACCGGCTCATTCACCATATTCGCTGGCTCTCGTAACTGCACTTGGATAATATCGCGCATGGGCGGTGCATCGCAGAAATAGCAGACAAGGGGCACGGGCAACAGCATGAATTCCGTCACATTACGGAACTGGTCTATGGGACTCATGAAGCCTACGATATTGACCAGACGCCCGTCCTTTTCCTTGAGAGAATCGGGAAAGGTGGCACCGGTCCTTCGCCGTCCCGTGACCTGGTGAAGTTCTTTCCATTCAATGAGGGATACGCCCTCATCACGGTGCTTGTTTTCAACGATTGCGCGCATTTTTTCAAATTGCGCGCGAAACCCTTCGCGACGCAGGTAACCGTTTACACCGACCACGCTTGCCACAATTACCACAAGCCCTACCAGAGTCATCAGGTCACGTTTTGCACGTCTACGCATGTGTATCAATCCTTTTTTGTTTACAGTTCAGCGAGGTCACGGGCGACATCAGTGCGATAGGCCTGCCACGCAGGTAGAATGCCAGCCACCAGGCCCATCAGGATTACCGCCGAGTAGGCGGCTACCAAATCGGCAGTAATTTGAACCGCTGCAATATGAAAGCCGAGTTTTGTCACGAGATAATAATTCATGATGGCGCATACCAGAGTACCCATGAGCCAGCCAGCGCCAATGCCGAGCAGGGTCACCCAGAACGCTTCAATGATCACAGCGCCGAATATCTCGCCACGGGTGGCGCCCAGTGCACGCATGATAGCCAAATCACGCTTGCGTTGTAAAATCGCCATGTACAATCCGATAAGGATGGATAGCGCCGATATGGCCACAACCAGGTAACCTATGGCAAGCAAGACCAGTTTTATGATGCCCAGCAGCTGTTCATAGAGTTTTTGGATTTCCTGAATGGGAACTGCAGCCATGGCATTGTAATTCCGGTTCACCGTATCTTTGAACTCAAAACGGAGTGCAGGAGAGGCTAATTTGACAAGGACAGCCGTAATTTCGTCACTGGGATGATGTTCGCACGCTTCACCGTGCGCATGGTCGTGTTCTTCGCCATGATCATGTACATCCCAGACAGAGTGGATATCACAAAAGAGGGCACGGTCATTTGGGGAGCCGGAACGCTGGAGAATCCCCACGACTGTATAGGGCTTGTTTTCATGGACTTCGGCATAGGGAGAATCCACAAAACCGTGTGTGCCCACAAAAGTATCCCCGAGGGTTAGTTTGGACTCGTCAGCGACATTCGCGCCTATGACTACCTCGTAAGGTTTCTCAAAATAACGGCCATCGGCAAGGGCATACGGGGTGCGCTCACCGTAGGTGAAGTCCATAAGGTCACGCGAGGTGCCTACAATGCGATAGCCTTTGTAGGTGTCGCCCATACCGATTGGAAAGGCTGCGATGACATCATCGTGATCTTTAATCTCGTTAAAAATGGCAATGTCCATGTTGCCCGTAGGCGCATCCAGAAAATAGACGGTGCTCAATACCAATTGCAGGGGATTGCCCTTTGCGCCGAGCACAATATCAAAGGCCTGTCCCTCTTCCTCGAAGCGTTGCTGTGTTTCCTGACGCAAGGTCAGCACGGCGGATATCAGGCCAACACCCAACGCCACTGAAAGGATGGTCAGGAGTGTCGTCAGTTTTCGGTTCCACAAATAACTCCAAGAGATTCTCCACAGGCTCATGACTGTTCCTCCTTCACCAGGCCGGTGCAGTCGAACATCTCGGGAAGACGTTCCGCTATTCCGCGGTCATGGGTTACCAGCAGCAAGGTCACTTTCTGCTCTTCGCAGAGTTCGATTAAAAGAGACATTACGCTGTCTGCTGTTTTTGGGTCCAGGCTGCCCGTTGGTTCATCGGCAACAATCAACTTGGGTTCGTTGACAAGCGCTCGCGCAATGGCGACACGCTGCCGCTCGCCCACGCTTAACACATTCGGCTTGCTGTGCAGCCGGTGGCTGAGGCCGACCTTATCAAGCATGGCCCTTGCCCGTTCTTTCCATTCCTTTTCCGGAATGACATCGGCAAAGCGCATGCCCACAATCACATTCTGCAATGCGGTGAAGGGAGGGAGCAGGTTGAAGGTCTGAAAGACAAAGCCCAACCGCTCGCCCCGGAACGCATCCAGCTTGCTTTCTGAATACTTCTGTATTTCCTGGCCGTCCACACGGATGATGCCTGCATCAGCACGTAACAGCCCGGTGATCAGATTCAGCAATGTGGATTTTCCGCAGCCACTGGGGCCCCATAAAGATACCCGTGCACCGGGTTCGGCGTGAAAGCGTTCACAATAAAAAGAAACACCCGGCCCAAGCCGTCGTTTTAC
>CAZBNU010000211.1:0-7023 GCA_964493075.1 uncultured Nitrospirales bacterium
ATTTTGTTGCTGGCATGACCGACGAATACGCTATGCGTTTGCACAGGACATTGTTGCAGCCGAGGTCGTGGGCATTATAGATACGAATGGAGAAGCATCATAAGGCATGACACAGGAACACATTATCGGATGTATTCTAGGCACAGCCATTGGTGATGCCATAGGTTTGCCATACGAGGGGGTATCACGTCGTCGCGCTGTCCGACTATTGGGTCCCATTGAACGGCACAGATTATTCTTCGGCCGCGGTATGGTTTCCGATGATACCGAACAAACCTGTATGGTTGCCCAATCCTTGATTGATGCCAACGGCAATACGGATGTATTCTCCAAGTCTTTGGCCTGGCGGTTTCGATTCTGGTTTCTGGGTTTTCCTGCGGGCATCGGTTTTGCCACGCTACGTTCCTGTATCAAACTCTGCATAGGATTCAGTCCAAAGCATAGCGGTGTTTTCTCTGCCGGTAACGGCCCGGCAGTTCGTGCCGCGATTTTCGGGGCAGCAATAGATGACGCGGAAAAGCTCCGCGAACTGGTCCGTGCTTCATCTCGACTCACCCACACGGATCCCAAGGCGGAATACGGTGCCTTTGCCATAGCGCTTGCAGCACAAGTTGCGCGACAGCACGAAACTGTTTCATCAGACTATTATTTAGAGCAACTTCAATCGGCCTTCGTTGGCGAAGGTGATGAACTTATTGCTTTGCTGAAAGATGCCGCCCGGTCAGTAAAGAAAGGCGAATCCACAGAGTCCTTTGCAGACACGCTTGGATTGCATAAAGGTGTTTCGGGATATGTTTATCATTCAGTGCCGGTGGCTATCCATGCCTGGCTTGCCAATCCTCAAGACTATCATGCGGCAGTTACTTCAATAATTTGCTGTGGGGGCGATGCCGACTCCACCGGGGCCATTGTTGGCGGCATAGTTGGTACTGCTGTCGGTAAGGAAGGCATTCCATCTGACTGGCTGAACAAGCTAATTGAATGGCCGCGGTCTGTTTCGTGGATGGAAAAACTGGGTGAACAACTTGCTTCCAGTATCCAGTCTCAAGAACCCTTGCGCTCCATCCGGCTGCCTGCCTGGGGCATATTATTACGCAATGCATTTTTTTTCTTGGTGGTGCTATTTCATGGCTTTAGACGCTTGTTGCCGCCATACTGAATAAACAACGAGGTGTTATGATTGACGGAAAAGAAATTCGAGTCCAATGCGTTGGAGACGCTCTACGAAAAGCGACTTTATGCCTCCACGGAACTGTTTTAACGTACCGTGGAAATATTTTAACACACCATGGAACTGTTTTAACATACCGCGGGAAAAAGTGGAGAGACCGTTTTTCGCTTGATATTCCAATAGAGCTAATTTCCTTCATCGAAAAGAAACAGTTTAATGGCAAGCGTCTTATTTCCGCAGCGGCGATTCTTTGGATACCTATCGCTGTCCTGCTAACTGTGAACATTTTAGCATTCAGTTTCGTTGAAAAACATGTGCTAGATGAAGTTGCCGGTATGATGATGCTAATTTCTTTTTTCCCCTGTATTCTTTACAGTGTATTTAATCTTGTACTTTTTTTTATGCGCCAGAAGACCATTACTATACACATAGCCTCCGATGACATAATGTTTTCGTTTTGGTTATCGCAAGGCAACATCGGTGATATTCAAGAGTTGATGCAGGTAATTACTCTTCGTCAGGAACAGGTTGTTGATACTATTTCTCATCCACTTGGCTTTGCGGTGGAAGCAACACAGGAAATGTTCTGGCCATTTACTATTGTTTTGGTTTTGGGAATTTTGGGTATTGCAGAAGGATTGAATTTTCCCTGGTTATCGATTACTGCAATAATACCGGTTGGTTATCACCTGTTTCTGGTGGCAAAAGAACCTAGATTATATCAAAAGGCGATCAAGTGCATGACGAAAGAAAAATATACCAGGGCAAAGGAATTAACACATGTCTTGATTCAAAATAAGCCTGAGTACCTACCAGCAAAATTATTGTTGATAAAGATTTTCGTAAGACAGGAAGATTATGTTGGTGCTGAATCTATACTTTCTGACATTCAAAATGATTTGGATACCGAGGCACTTCATGATATTCAGGAGGGTATTATGCTTTGCAGAAGACTGTCGGCAAGAAAAAGGGAGAGATTTCAGGTTTAACTGGTGGGAACGCAGTTTTAATGTGCTACCATAAGAATCATGGCTAAGAAACAGACAAAAACACCGCGTCGCAGACGCGGACTAAAACTATTTCTGCTGGGATTGTTCCTCTTTGCAGTTGCAGGCGGATTTATGGGTGGGCTTTATTTTGCGGAGCATGCGCCGGAGGAGGCGGAACAGATCACGCAGGTGGCGTCGGCAACGGGAAGCACCGTTGCTGCCCGTGTGCGGGGCTGGTTGGACACGACTTCATTTCGGGGGTGGTTTGAAAATCTTCCTTCGCTGCCCGGTACGTCTATGCGTAATTCCAATGGGGCTATTCAGGTGTTTTTTGTGCCTACCGCCACGCCCGGCGGCAGCGATGCGGAGCAGGCGTTGATTGCGTTGATCAGTGGCGCACAGGAGAGCGTTGCCTGTGCTTTCTACGACTTTGAACTGGAATCGGTTGCCCATGCGCTGGTGGCGCGGCATCAGGCCGGGGTCACGGTGGCGCTGGTGTCTGACAGTGATTACAGCGATCGTCCGGGGCTTCGCCTGTGTCGGGACGCAGGCATCCCCGTGATCTTCGACAAGCGTAGTGCGCTCATGCACAACAAGTTCTGCGTGGTGGACGGTCGTTACGTGTGGACTGGCTCCACAAATATTACTCGCAACGGCATGTTTGAGAACAACAACAATGCCGTGCTGATTACGTCTGGCGAATTGGCCACCAATTTCACGGGCGAGTTTGAGGAGATGTTTGTGCAACACAAGTTCGGCGCAAGTTCCCCACGTAATACAACCTGGCCGACGCTGACCGTTGCGGGCACCTCTCTGGAATGCTATTTTGCGCCTGAGGACGGCGTGGAAGAAAAGGTGATTGCCAAGATTGCAGAAGCCCGGCGGCAAATCGCGTTCATGGCATTTGTGTTTACCTCGGAGCCGATTGCCGAGATAATGGGTGAGCGACTTGCCGCAGGCGCACAGGTACGGGGTGTGGTAGAGAAACGCAGTGCTGGCAGCAGGTACAGCCGCCACAAGTATCTGAATGAACGGGGGGCGAACATCTACATTGACGGCAACCCGAACACCATGCACCATAAGGTCATTGTTGTGGACGGGGAACTGGTGATGACGGGCAGCTATAATTTTAGTGCCAGCGCCGAAGAAAAGAACGACGAAAATCTGATCGTGATTCACAGCCCGAAAATCGCGGCGATGTTTCTGGAGGAAGTTGATCGGGCGATTGCGGCAGGCGCCAAGGTGAATTAACCAGAAAGAACACAAGGATCGCAAGGGTCAATAACAAAATCTTTGCGTGGCGGATGCGAGTCGGGTAAAATGGACTTGTCGGACGGAGCGAGAAATGCTGTGACAGAAATGAGAGGGCTTTATGGTTGAGGTAGAAATATTAGGCATCACCCAGGTGCAGGGCGCCGGATTTCCCACGGTGCTGTTGCACCATGATAATCGCATACTGCTCATCAGCATCGGTCTGCCCGAGGCGAGTGCGATTCAGTTGGCCTTTCTGGAAGAAAAGCCGCCGCGTCCCATGACCCACGACCTCATCTGCAATTTGTTGGCGGGGCTGCGGGGCAACGTAAAGTCCGTGAACATTTATAAACTGGAAGAACAAACCTTCTTCGCCTATTTGAGTGTTGAGCAGACCAACGAACAGGGCGAAGTGGAGCAGGTATTGCGCGTGGATGCCCGTCCAAGCGACAGCATTGCTATTGCGTTGCGTGTGGGCTGCCCTATCTATGTGGATGAAACTGTGCTGGCAGAAGCAGGCCATGATGCTTCCCTGCTGCGCGGCCTTTTTGAGGAAGCCGCCGGGGAGGAAGACGACGACGACGATATGGAATATTTGGACGATGACGACCTAGATGACGACGATATGGATGGGGACGATGTAGAAGATGACGACATGGATGATGAATTTAATGGTGGCGATGATATTGACGAAAAAGATATTCCGTTTTAATCCGGGCGATGCCCACTAACAACAGAAGGAGATACGTATGGGTACCATAGGGCTGGGTGTTAACCTTGAGTTTGCACGTCATGAAGATAAGTCATTTGAATGGAGTGTGGAGAAGGCGGCGGAATTGGGCTATGAATATGTGGAGCCTATGGTGCATCTGGGCCGCGAGCTGCTCAGCGAAGCAGGTTATTTCCATAGCGTGTCCATGCTGGACGACCCGTACCGCGTCAAACGCGCCTGTGAGAAGGCAGGCGTCAAGTTGTCCGGGCTGTCCGCCCATTGTCCCCTGTGCAAGCCGGAAATCAGCACCGAGTATCTGAAGCAGGCGGTCCGTTTTGCAGCCGAATGCGGCGCACCGGTCGTTAACACCGACGAGGGCCCCAAACCCAAATGGACCACGGTGGAAGAGGATCATGTGTTGATGCGCTATGTGCTGCAGGAAGCGGCGGCCGTGGCGGAACCCCGGGGCATTCTCATTGGCCTTGAGCCACATCAGCAGTACAGCAAAACCCCCGATGGCCTCGATCGCATCTACGACCTTGTGGATTCTCCTGCCATCGGCATCAATTTTGATACGGGTAACAGTTACCTGTCCGGCGAAGACCCGTTGGTATGGCTTGACCGGGTGCTTGACCGACTGGTGCATCTGCACGGCAAAGATATTTCTGTGAGCCAGTCCGACGCCGAACGCGGCAAGGTCACCGGAACGCCCGTGGGCTGCGCCTGCGGCGAAGGCGTGATTGACTGGGCAGGTGTTATTGAACGGCTAAAAAGCTGTTCCCGCGACATCGTCATTTCGGTAGAATGCGGCACCGTAGACCAGGCGGAACGGAGCATCGCACACTTGCGCTCCCTTTGCGGGTAACGATACCGATTCGAATCCAGCGTTGAGAAAAAATGGGGACTGTTCTTGCCGCGTTACGCGCTGTGACTGAATTTTTTGGGGGGGAGCCTGATTTTGTTAAAGACGATGTTTTGTTGGAATTACTGCGCGGCAGAACTGTCCCCAATTTTTTCGGAATATACACCAGTGCTGCAAAAAAGCGGGGACAGCCCTGCGCGGTTCAAGGCATACCTATAAAGAACCGTCTATGTACGCGCTGAGGGCAGTCCCCATTTTTTGCTTATCCTTTACGATTGTTCCGGGTCGCACGTTAGTTTTCTTCGCGCACCCACTCCGGGTCGAATTCCACATGCTTGATGGATTTGCCGTTATTGCCTGACGGCTGGAAGGTGTAGGTGATGTGCACCCGCCCGTCCGCGCCTTCAATCATGGTGGGATAATGGAATTGCCCTCCCGCATCCTGTTCAAGATGACGCTGCCATTTCCAGGTCTGACCTTCGTCTTCGGACAGAGCGAGGAGCAGGGTGTCACGCGTGTCTTCGGAATCGTTATACAGCAATAACCAGCGGCCATCGGACAGCGTCAAGGCCGCAACACTCGCATTGGGATTGGGCAGTTCGATAGGCGCTGCCACGCTCCACGTCTCCCCGTCGTCTTTGGATTCGCTGCAATAAATACGGTGCAGGTAGTCGTTTTCCTCGCGCATATAGGCGACGAGTGTGCCGTCTTGTTTACGTGCCAGGCTAGGCTGGTTAAGCGCCAGTCCGACGATAGGCGCACTGGCACGCCAAGTCTTTCCTTGGTCGTCTGAGATGGCCATCAAACCCATGAGGTAACCATCGGAATACAGGGGAATGATATATCGGCCTGAAGGCAGGATGAGCGGACAGCACCGCGGCATCCAGCCACGCTGGCGCAGACTCATATTATCTACGTCTTCGCGGATACGTTCAAGATTCTTTTCTGCCAGTAACTTCATGAACTTGTCCATAGGCAGTTCTGGTAGTTGCTTTTCCACTTCATCAAGACCGCTGTTGGCCGCCGCAACAAAGCGTTCCCCGGGATGAAAGACAATCAGGTCCTGCCAATACCAATTGGGCGCACCGTCACCCATATAATCCCGCGAACGGCGGCAGCGCAACAGGGAATCCTCCCAACGCTCCGCCATTACAGCAATCCAGAACAGCCAGAGTTCGTTATTGCTGTCAATAAAGAGAATGGGATTGCAGTCCGGAAAGTCGGGGGTGTCCGCCATGGGAAAAGGCGCACTCCATTCGGTTTCGCCTTTTTTCAGTCGTGCCCCATTCACCACGACATCCATGCTGGTGCGTTCCCCCGAACCCTGAAACCAGCAGGCAAGCAGATCGCCGTTGGGACAAAGCACGATGCTGCTGGAGTGCACATGCTGTTCCTGCAAGGGAAACAGTATCTGCGATTCAAAAAACGGTTCGGCAAAAGCAATAGACAAAGTTGTTGCGCACAACAATACTGTAAGAATCACCATGCATCTCATAAAAATCTCCTCTCCTGAAAGTACAGTTATTTTAACACGATGTCTTGTAGTATACTATTTTACGAAATGGTAAAACAGATAAAAACATGGCGTTGCAAAATGACGCCATGCAAGGAAGCTGATTATGAGTACTCTAAAAGTTGCCGGTCTTATTCCGGCGCGGTATGGGTCGAGTCGGTTGCCGGGTAAGCCCCTGGCGTTGATTGGCGGGAAACCGATGATTCAGCATGTGTACGAGCGCTGCATGAGTGCGCCGTCGCTGGCGTCGGTGTGGGTATGCACAGATGATGCGCGGGTTTTTGATGCTGTTGAAGCCTTTGGCGGTAAGGCGGTGATGACGCGCAGCGATCATATCAGCGGCACGGACCGTGTGGCAGAGGCGGCGCAGCAACTGGATGCGGATATCATCGTAAATATCCAAGGCGATCAACCTTTTGTTCACCCCGACATGCTGGACGAGGTGGTGCAGCCGCTGCTGCAGGAGGACGCCGCGGACGTTTCCACCCTGATGTTCCGCATTGATCGGGAGGAGGACTTCAAGGA
>CAZBNU010000212.1:0-7013 GCA_964493075.1 uncultured Nitrospirales bacterium
TTCGCCTTCGACGGGTTCGCCTTCGACGGGTTCGCCTTCGACAGGTTCACCTTCGCCTTCGACAGGTTCACCTTCGCCTTCAACAGGTTCACCTTCGCCTTCGACGGGTTCACCTTCGACGGGTTCGCCCTCGCCTTCTTGAAGGATACAGCTAACGGTTACCATACGATCTGCCGTGCCTTCATTACCGGCAGTATCCAACACACTGTAAATAAGCACATAATCACCAGAAACTTCGGCGTATTGCGTGTTAAATATACTTTCGACATCGGGCAAGGCTGTGTTTACATATACCTGGTCTGCTGCCACCCAAATACTTACAAATATATCTTCGGGAGAAAGCGCCAATCCCAAATCTCCGTCGCAGGCATCAACAATCGAAGTAATACCTACTTCTTCGTAAGGCTGGCAGTTTTCCAGCACAACGGCTGCTTCACCGTCAAGGGATATTTCAGGCGGTATGGTATCTGTAATAGTGACACTACGCTCAGCTGTGCCAAGATTTCCGGCATTGTCCAAAATATCGTAAACAATTGCATATTCGCCGGGTATATTCGCAGCAAGTTCGGCAAAATCTTCTTCAATATACATCAGGTTGGAAGTATACAAGGCTTCTGCGGCAGTCCATATAGTAACTGGGATATTTTCCGGTTCAAGCAGCAGTGCCATGTCGCCCTCACAAATATCCAACACTGATGCAAAACCCAATTCCAAGTATGCATCGCCACACTCAAGAGCAATGACATCTTCTCCCGCAAGTGCCACATCAGGGGATTCCGTGTCCACCACATCAACCACTCGCACAGCACGCCCCGTGTTCAAGGCGGCGTCCTGCACATCGTATGCGATTAAATATCTGCCAGGCACGGCGGTATCTACCACATTTCCGCCTGTAACAATCTGGTCTGTCAGGTCGCCATCACAAACATCCAATGCGGTAGCCCCTGCTTCCACATAAGTGCCAACGCCACATTCAATGGTAATAATAGCGTCGCCTGTGAGGGTAACCACCGGGGCAGTAGTATCAACAACATTTACCGTGCGTATTTTTTGCTGCGCGGCAAGCCCCTCAGAATCCGCCACGTTGTAGGCGATTAGATAGGCGCCTGGCACAGTTGTGTCCACGCTGGCGCCGCCAACCACAACAAGACTGGTGACATCGCCATCACAAGCATCTGTAGCCGTAAAACCGAGTTCGCTGTAAATGCTATTGCACTCAATTGCCACCGTTGAACCACCCAACAGCGAAATTACAGGGGAGAGCGTGTCTGCCACCGTTACACTTCTCATCACTTGTACGGCGACAAGACCGGCAGCATCAGTGACGTTATAGGTGATACTATAATTGCCCGGGACTAGCCCGTTCACTGTATCGCCTCCAACCATAACCACACCGGTTAGATCGCCATCGCAGACATCTGCCGCTGTAGCGCCAGCATCCACAAATACGTCGCCACACTCAAGAGCAACCACATCATCACCTGACAATGTAATCACCGGTATCTGGGTATCTTGCACTGTTACCGTACGCGTCACTTCCGCAGCGGCCAGCCCTGCGGCATCCGTCACGTTGTAGCGAATGATGTATACGCCGGAAGCATGGACATCCACTGGATTATCAACCATAATATCAGCCGTAATATCACCGTCACAAACATCCAGTGCTGTAGCCCCAGCATCGGTGTAAGAATCGCCACATTCAATCGTCAAGTCAGCATCACCCAACAGCGTAATCTGGGGTGCTGTGGTATCTTCAACAGTTACCGTTCGCGCAGCTTCCACGGCGATGTTTCCTGCGGCATCCATCACGTTGTAGCGAATCGTGTACACATCCGGAACAAGCATATTCACAGGATTATCCACGACAATCGCAGTCGTAATATCGCCGTCACATGCGTCCATAGCGGTGGCGCCGGCATCCAGATACGCATCGCCGCATTCCACGCTTACCACTGCATCGCCGATTAGGGTGATAACCGGCACTTCCGTATCATTGACCGTCACGGTGCGATTCTTCTGTTGCGCTGTATTCCCTGCGCCATCTACAGCGTCGTAAGTAAGAATATAGTCGCCCGGCACTGTAGTGTCAACCGGATTTACAAATTCAACAACAAGAGGTGTGTCACACTGATCCAACGCCGAGGCGCCTTCATCCAGATATTCGTCGCCACATTCAACAACCAAAGCGGAAAGGCCGTTCACGGTAACGACCGGCGACGCAGCAATGGCGCCGCCCAGATGGGTACGCGACACAGGCAACCCCATGGTATTACCGCTTATCCCTTCGACAAGGTCGTTTACAGTGATGGTAATGTTGCCGCCATGTAACATATTCTGAGGACAATCCCAGGTTAATGTATAGATGGCATCCGCGCCGGAAACATTATCAGGCTGACTTGAAAACTCACCCTGTCCCGAACCAGAAATCGTATAGTTCAGCGGATCATCCACACCAAGACCCATATTCTTGCTGAACACGACCTGAACCTCGCGGTCGTTCAATACGGTAACACTGACCAAGTAGGGCTTGGTATCGTCCACCACGTACACGGTGCGCGAAACCTCTTCTGCGGCGTTGGTTTCAGCATCACTTACATTGTAAGTCACCTGGAACGTCCCGACAGATGATGTATCTATCGGCAGGCCGCCAACAGTTATGTCTGCAGTTAAATCACCATCGCACACATCGGAGGCAACAGCGCTTTCATCCGTATACGGGGCACCAACATTAACCACCGCCTCGTCTGGGCCGTTAAGAGTAATTACTGGCGGCAGTGTGTCTACCACCTGGACCTGGCGTTGTACCTGAACGGCCGCAATCCCTGCATTGTCCATCACATCATAGGTCAGCAGATAGGTTTTCAAAACGGCTGTATCAACAACATCGCCACCAGTTTCCACCTGGGCCATAAGATCGCCGTCACAGGCATCCAGAGCATTAACACCCGGATCACTCCATGTATCACCACATTGCACTGTCACTACAGATTCGCCAATCAGGGAGATTACAGGCGCGGTGTTATCCGCAACGTTAACTGTTCTGGATTTTTGTACGGCCGCATTGCCTGAACTGTCCGTCACATCATAGGTCAGCAGGTATATGCCGGGGAGATTGACATTCACCGGCCCGCCGGAAACAATGATATCTCCAGTCAAATCGCCATCACAAGCATCCGTGGCCGTAACACCGGGCTCAACATAGGGTGTGCCGCATTCAACCAAGATGGACGTACTTCCCGAAAGTGTAATGACAGGAACAGCCGTATCCTCTACCGTTACCGTGCGTGTTACTTCTGTGGCAGCATTGCCTGATGCATCAGATACGTTATAGCGCACCGTATAAACCCCGGCAACCGATGTATTAACCGGATTTGTGGTTACGATATTGTCCGTTATCAGGAAATCACAGCTGTCCAAGGCTGTAGCGCCCGCATCGCTATAGACAGTGCCGCATTGAACCGTTACAGACGCATTACCCATGCGCGTGATAGTCGGCGGCGTTGTGTCGTTAATCGTGACCGTACGAATGACTTCCGTAGCGGCATAGCCCATGCTATCCACGACATTAAAACGAACCACATACACCCCCGGTGTTGTGGTGTCCACAGGATTGGTGGTTACTATGCTTGAGGTAAGTACACCATCACAGGCATCCATCGCTGTGGCGCCTGCATCTGGGAAATTGAAGCCGCACTCGACGATCACAGTCGGATTACCCAAACGCGTTATAACAGGCGGAGTGGAATCAACCACAGTTATTGTTTTGGTAACCGTTAATGCGGCATTCATAGCACCATCATTTACGTTATAAGTAACAACATAAGTGCCCTGCGTGGCACTGTCCACCGCATCGCCCCCAACCACAATGGATGCCGTCAAATCATTGCCGCAGGCGTCCACCGCTGTCGCGCCGCTATCAAGATAGTCATCCCCGCACTCAAGAGTGATGACACTGTCACCAAGCAGGGTGATAACGGGAATATCGGCCACTGCACCTGCCGAATCGGTGCGTCCAACAGGGCTCGTAATAAGATTATCAAACTCATCTGTCAACGTCATTGCCGCCATCACTGTAATATTGCCGCCATTCTTCATGAGCCCAGGGCAATTCCAAGTCAACAGATAAACTCCCGGTGCGACAGTTTCAACGGCAGCAGGATTTGTACTTAACGAACCTTTTCCAGAACCGGAGACGGTATAGTTTTGCGGGAGAAGCGCATCGGCACTCATGGCCTTGCTGAAGGTTATTTCCACGGTGTGATCGGAAACCACCGAAACCGATTCCACATAAGGACGGGTTGTATCCACTACATTGACCGTGCGCGTCACAATTTGGGCTTCATTATAGGCCACATCGCGAACTGTATAGGTAACGATCGTTTCACCTACCACATTGGTATCAACAGGCAAACCGGCTACTTCTACGGCTAGCGTGAGATTTCCATCGCAGTTATCTGTCGCAGTCACCCCGGCATCGGTATACGGTTCACCCAGTTCAACAACAACCTCAGCATTTCCGAGAAGGGTAATCGCAGGCGGCGTCACATCCATGGCCGTAAACAAAGCCTGGCATTCATCTGAATTGCCTGCTTCGTCATAGACGGTCAGATAAATGGTGCGCTCCCCGGAATTGACAATAGTTCCTGCAGGTGGCGACTGAACAATAAGAAGGTTTCCCGGCAGGGTGCGGTCATCCTGGGCCACCACCCCCGTTGTAAAATCAGGAACGGGCACCTGGCAGGAAGCGTCTACATCAGCAGTCTGATTTGGGGCACATTCTAGGATTTCCGGGGAAGTAACATCTGGTGGCAAGACTTCAATATTCGCCGAAGCGCTGAAGGACATGGAGGTATCCTCCATAAAAGTGAGGTCCGCCTCTATTTCAACCGTGTACTGTCCGCTATCGTCAGATGTCACATTTAGCAGCGTGTACGCATCACTTGCAGCAGATGGAATCACATCACCACCCTTGTACCACACATAAGGGCCTGTCGGTGTGGCGCCCACCAAATGGGATTCCAGAAGAACATCATTACCAATAATATGAATGCCACCACCGGACAATGTAAAAAGTTCCATGGTGACATCGGCATCAATGGCCGCGATTACATAATCTTCAGGCAGGTATTCCTGAACGCCCACATACCAGTGATAGGCAATAGCGTTTGAGAACGCATCCGCATTGGCGTCGCCGTTGGGTCCGGTCTCAGGTTCTGACCACATATTGGCGCCCAACCCTCCTTCCCACGGCTCTATACCAAGGGATTCAAGAAGCGCAAAAAGTTCGTCCATGGCAGTGTAGGTCTGCTCGTCGCCCAACGTCGCATAGCCCGCAAAAAGCGCCGCCAGCCCACCAACAAGATGGGGTGCAAAAGAATTCAGCATATTACGCAGATCGTCCCCTTGATAATCGGAAACCGCAAGAATAAGCACATCCTTTATTTTGCGGAAATTATATTTGTAGGCATTGGTGGCCGTAGTATAAAGCGGATGGGTGGGATCGTTGAGGACCCCTGCGAGTACACCCAGTTCGTATTGTCCGTCAGGAATACCGCTGGGGGTAAAAGGGTTTTCACCTTCGCCAAGGAGAGGCCCATTCATATCACATGAAACGCACAATATCAAATCCGCAAATTCGGTTATACGTGGATCATTCATCTGACTTTCAACAACGGGCAGCGAACAGTAGACGGTATCCATATAAGCGCAAAAATCATAAAAGCCCACCGGCCAATAAAGCACAGGGCCACCATAATCAAGAAGGTTAAATCGCGGCAAAGGAGCATAGGGATCGGACCCCGAATTCATCAGTTTGCACCCTTCAAAATCCGGGCCGGGCACAGGATCGTAAGCCATCGCACATGGTGGAAAGGCAATGATAACTATCGCTAGAGATACACCTGTTACTATTCTTATGAGTGCCATTTTACTATCCTTTTAAGCAACTGCCACTACTGCCATACCACCCAATCCTGTCAGGAATACAGCCTGCATTTCTCAGCTGCACGGTAGTCATTCTTTATTGTATGCGACTGCAATTACGCAACGACTAATAATTTTACCATATATTCCGCAGATTGCGTCGTCCTTTCACGGATATCACAACCGGACCCTTGAAGACGATACCGTCTTACTTGAAAACGGCGGATGCCGACTGAAGCCAGCCGACACCCGCCAATGTTATTTGTAGATAAACAGCCGGAATGTTATCGCTTGTTAACTACCGACCATGACAGCATTACAAGAACCGAGAGGCCGATCAACAGCCAATTGCTGAGCATTTGCTTCAATTCCGCTGCCTCTTCCGGAATATGGCGGTCCCGACATCCAGCACAGCTGCTGTTGCAACCCAAGCAACCCTTGCAGGAACTGTCTACACGAATCCACTGCACCAGGGTCGCTTCGTAATTGCTCAACGGTGCGCCGTCCACTTCGATTTCCCAAGTAATGTCATAATCACCAGGCTTGAACACGAAGTAGTAGTGGAACAGTTTTCTGGTCTTATCAACCGAACCGTCATATTCTCCCTCTTCAAAGGCATCGAGTTTGGCGACAATCTCCTCAAGATTGAGAATCTCATAACGTCCGTTGCCGTTAATCCAGGCAATCCGTTTCACACGAACGGCATCAGTAAGGTCTACACGACAGCCGTTATCAGCAACAACACTTTCAAAGGCTTCCGTCACTGCCGCCTGGGCTATTGCATAGTCACTACACTCAATCTGCGCGTCGTCAGCTTTCAGGGTCGGAATACAGGTTCCACCGGTCGCAGATATTAATTCCCCATAGGAAATGTAGCCATCGCCATCGGTATCCAATGCAGCACATTCGGCATCGGTGAGTATTCCAATTTCAGCGCAGGTGAGCAGGCCATCGCCGTCAGTGTCAAGGTCATCAAAGTTGTCAATGATATCTTCAACGACAGGTTCGCCTTCACCTTCGACGGGTTCACCTTCACCTTCGACAGGTTCACCTTCGCCTTCGACGGGTTCGCCTTCGACGGGTTCGCCTTC
>CAZBNU010000213.1:0-3285 GCA_964493075.1 uncultured Nitrospirales bacterium
ATCCGCTGTATCATGGGGACCGGTTTGGTTCGGCGAACCGGTGGACGCCGACGGACGCCGCTTATGATGACTGGGCGGAAAGCATGAGCGTGTTCCTGGGCGCGTATCCGACCTGGCAGTATGGTTACAGTTCTATTGATGACGCTATGCTCCCCCGCTTTACCGATCCGGATCGGGAGCGTCTGTTTGCCCATGCCTTTTACGGCAGTCCGCTGCGAATGAACACCCAGGCGCGTATCTGGGAGAATCCGCCCCTGCTGGGGCTGCGCTCAGTGCGCAATGCTGCAGACGGTGTGGACGAACGGCCTGACCAGCAGTTCCCCGGACTGAATCTGTATCGCAAAACGGGCCACGACCTGAACCCGGACGGCAGCGAACTGCGCCAGGCGTCTGATTGGTCGTTCCGGCAGACGCAGCTGCGTAATTTTTCCTTTGACACGCCGGGAAGCCTGGCACGGCTGCCGCAATTGTGTTTTGAACGGGTGCTGGAACATCGGCCTCTTACCGGCTACGCCTATAATGCTGTCACTGATTCTGCCATAAGCCCTGTGAACAGCCTTTTCTTATATGAGGAACCTGGCGGCTTTGGCATACCGGTTGTAGATAAAATCGAGTATCTTAATAACCGTTTTACCTACCACTACGACAGCACGCTGACCAGCACGGTGCTGGGGCAAGCGGTGGCAGGCGCGGGACTGGCGGCGTATCCGCTGGTGCAGCGCAATACCGGAGGTGAACCGGAACCGCTGCTGGCGGAGGCGCTGGACGCCGTCGCCATGAACCCGCTGGTGTTGACGGTGGGCCAGGCGCGTGTGGTGCCGCTGTGGCCGGGCCCGGGCGCGGACTATCCCGCAGGTTCCGGCACGGCCATGGACCCGGATATGTTGCGCGACCAGTTCAAGTGGACCCCTTTATTGAACCCCTCCAACCCGTCCCACATGTGGACGCCGGTGTACCTGTTTGATTTGAAGGATACAACAAACACAACAGACCCGATGAATTCGGAACGGCCGTGGCGGTTTGTTGACTATCCAAAGGGCATGGGTACAGGCCACCCCTTTACAGCATCGGTCCTCGGTGATTCGCTCATTACGCCGACCTATCTGTTTACAGGTCGGTACATTACGAACAAACTGTTCGGCATACTGACCGACAATCAGCTTGAATCGATAGTGGCGCAGCGCTGGCCCATACGCACCCGTGCGTCCATTGTCGCTGTGGATGAAGACCCCCTCAGCCCGGCAGACCGTGCGGTGATGTATATCAGCCGCCACAACGTGGCCCTGGGCGATGCGAACCGCGCCGAAGCGCTGTTTGTGTGGGACCGGGAGAGCGGCATTGAGAATGGCACCTATGTGGCCTATGTGGGCACGTTCCTGCCGGGGCTGAGCCGGAAGATTGAAGAGGCGCAACGTAGGATAGAAGCAGATTACCTTAATGCCGGTATGGACCTGGATACTTCAAATGCCGCATTGCCATTGCCCCATTCCTTCTATGAGTCCGGGCAGTGGCAAGGTTCCCCCATTTACCCTGGCAGCCAGAGCATCAGTCCGAATACAAAGCGGTTGCTGGCCTTCGATCCGGAACAGCCGCACAATACAGGCGACCCACGGTTTGAACCGGAACTGGCGATGGAATTTATCACCGATCGGCGCAATGTGGAGCAGATGTACGACGCGAGCACACAAACCGGTCTGATCCATCCCCGGGAGTGGTATCCTGAATCGCACACCGTGCCGAAATACACTGCGGGCAGTGACGGCTATATTTTGTACAGCAAGGACCCGAACATACAGTGGCAGCCCATACCGGTGCGGGTGACGGACAACTACCTGGCCCTGCGCGTGCGCAACATGGGCGATGCCAGCCGTATTGCCTGCATCAGCCATGTGGTGCTGGCGCCGGCGCCGCGCAACCGCGGCCAGATCAATGTGAACACGGCGGAGACGCACCGGATCGTGAAGGGCGCCACCGGCGCGAACTGGACCATCGAGCTGTTCAACGCCCTCGGCGGATTGCCGGGCATTGTGAACGCGCTGAACCCGACCATGAATCCGGACATACAGCCGAAGCCCGGGGACGACCTCGGGGTGCCTTCTGTTGTTTACTCCAAGAATCCTGTGGACCCGAATTATGTTGCTGATCCGTGGCGTGCACCCTGGCCCAGCCCCATTGATATGACCGGCGGCGCGCTGCCGCCAGCGGTCCCGAATGCGTTGGAATACGCCTTGATCGCAAGCGACACCGAGCCGGACCATACCGACTACGACGGCGCGGAGGAAGGTGTTGCCATGCTGCGGCTGGCGGCGTTGATTGCCGCGCACCGGACGGTGCATCCTGACGGCCGCTACTACAACAGCCTGGCGGAGCTGCTCGCAGGCGTGTATGTGGGCGGTGTGCATAAACTCGACCGGGACGGCACGTGGCCGCTGAGCAACCTGGGGTATAACGCTGCAACGGCCACCGCAAACGATGTGGCCAACCCCACGGAAGCGCGGTTTGAAGAGATTTTGGAGCGGTTTGGCAGCATGTCGAACCTGACCACCACGCGCTCGGATGTGTTCGAGATTATTGCCACGGTGCAGTCGGGCTCCGTTGTTGACGGCAACACCGACGGCGTGTTTGACTACCGTGGCGACGAGTTCTTCCCCACCAACGAAACCCGTGCGCGCATCATCTACGATCGCCGCGCACAGACCGTAAAAATTGACGAAGCGCGGGAAGTAGGGCAGGATAATTGATAATGGATAATTGACAATTGATAATTGAAGAGCCGGGACTGACGCGAATAGGATTCGTTCAGTCCCGGTTGTTATTTTGAACGGTGTCAGGCAGCAGCAGGCGTTATGACTATGCCCTCTCTGCGCGCTATCTCGAATATGGGTGTATAGTTGTCGTTGTCCCATTGCAGTGCGCCGCAGGCTATAGGTTCAATCCGTGTATCCATATCATTGGCAATACGCCACAATTTTCCTACGGTCTTATAATTGCGGTTTTCGTCATACAAGGGCGAGACCACCAGCACATCAATATCACTCCATTCATGGACATGCCCTGTAACCTGTGAACCAAACAAAACGCCAAAACGTACCGGTATCCCCGACGCTTCTAAGCTTCGAAGATATTGCTGCACACTTTCTATAATTGTTTTATCAACCACTGATATAACGCCTCGCCTTGCTGCATTACTGTTTGGGCTTCTTTTAATTCTGGCTCAGCAGGCATAAACTCAGGATAACGCCCTTCAATTACACACTTCCTGTTGATTCCTGCATAAACCTTCAC
>CAZBNU010000213.1:3385-7002 GCA_964493075.1 uncultured Nitrospirales bacterium
CAGGATAACGCCCTTCAATTACACACTTCCTGTTGATTCCTGCATAAACCTTCACACCGCCTGCAACTCCCGCACATGGGAAATATCGAACCGAGACACAGGGCGGAGTTGATTGCTTGCTACAGTCGTAATTGCAACAGTATGTCCATCCAGAGTCACAAACTCGACTTCATAGGCGATATTACCGTTGTGGATGTGCACCACTGTGCCGACATCTCCCGCTTCAAGTTTATCATCCGGCAAATCAACCGTCAATACTACGCAATCATGTTCTTTAATCATAGTTTTGTCTCCAAAGGATAAGCAGTTATCAATCGCGGGGCAACCGTACTGCAAAATTCATATCGTCCATCCTGTCCTTTTCCTCCCTTATACTCCGTTCTCCAGCGCCTTGAGCATGACCCCGGCGATGTGTTTGCTGAGTGCTGCGGGGTCGGGCATCTGGCCGCCTTCGGCGAGGAGCGCCTGACCGTAGAGCAGTTCGGCGTAGGGCTTGAGCGTTTCTGTGGCGGCGTCCTTGTCGTGGAGCGCTTTGAGTTTTTCGAGGAGCGGATGTTTGGGGTTCAGTTCGAGGATGCGCTTGGTAGTGGGCACTTCCTGGCCCATCATGCGCAGCATCTTCTCCAGTTGGGGCGACACGTCGTGTTCGTCCAGCACCAGACATGCGGGCGATTCGGTGAGACGACCGGACAGGCGCACTTCCTTGATGTGTTCATCCAGTGCAGTCTTGATGGCGTCAAGCAGATCCTTATAATCCTTCGTTTGTTCTTCCCGCTCTTTGGCGACTTCCTCTTTTTCCGTTTCCGAGCTGGCGCCCAGGTCCACCGCGCCCTTGCCAATGGCCTTGAGCGGTTTGTCCTTGTATTCGGTCACATACTGGGTCCACACTTCGTCCACGGGCTCGCTGAGCAGCAGCACTTCGTAGTCACGATCACGGAAGGCTTCGAGGTGGGGCGACGCCAGCAACCGTGCACGGGATTCGCCGGTGAGGTAGTAGATGGCCTCCTGTCCTTCGGGCATACGCGCCACGTAGTCGGCGAGGGACACGGCCTCCTCGCCACTCTTTGTGGTGTGGAGCCGGACGAGTTCGAGGATGGCGTCCTTGTTCTCCGGGTCCTGGAAAATCCCTTCCTTGAGGATGCGCCCGAATTCGTTCCAGAAGGTCTTGAATTTTTCTGGCTCCTTCTCGGCGAGTTCCTTGAGCGCGGCGAGTATCTTGCTCACCATGCCTTTGCCCATGCGCTGCACCTGCCGGTTCTCCTGCAGAATCTCGCGGGAGACGTTCAGCGGCAGGTCTTCCGAATCCACCACACCTTTCACAAAGCGCAGATAGTCCGGCAGCAGTTCGGTGCAGTCGTCCATGATGAACACGCGCTTGATATACAGGTGCAGTCCGTGCTTGCGCACATCGGCGGGCATCATCATGTCGAAGGGCGCTTTCTCGGGGATGTACAGCAGCAGCCGGTATTCCAGCGTGCCTTCCATCTTCGCCTGGATGCGCAGCAGCGGGTCAGTCCAGTCGTGGGAGATGTGCTTGTAAAACTCATTGTATTCGGCATCGCTGACCTCGTCCTTGTCGCGCAGCCATAGCGCCTTCATGGAGTTCAGTTGTTCCGCCTTGACGATGGTGCGTTCCTGGGCGTCGGGCAGGGGCTTGCCTTCTTCGTCGCGGTCAATCTCGGTGCGTTCCACGTTCATGCGGATGGGGTATGCCACGAAATCACTGTACCGCTTCACAATGGCGCGGATTTCATATTCCTGGGTGTAGTCCTTCAGGCCGTCCTCTTCGTCGGTGGCTTTCAGATGAAGGATCACCGTGGTGCCCGCTTCGTCGCGCTCGGCATCGCTGATGGTGTACTGGCCGTCCCCTTCGGACTCCCAGCGCGTGGCCGTTTCCTCGCCAGCGCGGCGCGTGATCAGTTCCACCCGGTCCGCCACCATGAAGGAGGCATAGAAGCCCACGCCGAACTGGCCAATGAGTTCCGGCGCATCGGCGGCGTCCTTCTGTGCGCGCAGCACCTTCAGGAATTCCTGTGCGCCCGACTTGGCAATGGTGCCGATGAATTCCTTCACCTCGTCACGGCTCATGCCGATGCCATTGTCCGACACCGACAGGGTGCGCTTGTCCTTGTCCGCATCAATCCAGATTTCCGCTTCCGCGGCGGATGCCAGTTCCGGTTGTTTCACGGATTCAAAGCGACGTTTGTCCAGCGCATCTGAACTGTTGGAGATCAGTTCGCGCAGGAAGATGTCCTTGTTGGAATACACGGAATGGATCATCAGGTCCAGCACTTGTTTTGCTTCCGTCTTGAATTCAAAGGTTTCCGGTGTTGTTGTCATGGTTTATTCTCCTTGTTTTATTTTTTGTGGGATAAGTAGGATGAGTAGGACGGGTAGGACATGAGACACCTTTTCTATTGTCCTACCCATCCTACCTATCCTACCCTAAAACGCCAAAGGCGTCCCCAAAGATTACACGCTTAGCTTGCTACATAGGCATCAATGGCTTCGCGCAGGGTCTTGAAAATCCAAGCGCGTTTCGCGTCGTCCGTTTCGAGCAGGGTAACGCGGAAACCGGGGTGTGTGCATTGGAAGCCGGTCAGCGGCACCACCACAATGCCTGTGGAACCCATGAGGTAATAGACAAAGCGCTTGTCCGGACTGACATCGGGAATCAGCGACTCGATGCGTTCGCGTACTTTCGGATTCTCAATGGGCAGGGTTTGATGGCCGTTTAACACGTCATCCTTGAACATGACCGTGAGGTAGAACGCGCCGCCCGGCTTGTTGACGATTACCGAGTCGCAACCCTCAAATGCCGCCACTGCCTCGTCCGCCCGGTCGCTGAACATCTGTGCGCGGGCTTCGAGATGGGCCGGGTAGCGTTCGTCGCCGCAGATACAGGGAATGGACATCTGGGGCAGCGTGGTGGAACACACCTCCAGCCGTTTCGCCGCCAACAGGCTGTTCACGTAGGTGTTGAAGTTTTCATCCTTCTTGCGGTTCAGCACTTCGATCCAGCCGCAACGGGCACCCGGCCAGGGGTATTCCTTGCTGATGCCGCGCATGGCGAGGGCAGGCACGTCCTGTATCCACTGGCTCATGTGCAAACGCGGATAGCCCGGATAGGTGATGTGCGCATAAATTTCATCGGCAATCATGAACAGGTCATACTCCTGAGCAATGGCCACAATTTCGTCGAGGATTTCACGGGGATAGACCGCGCCCGTGGGATTGTCGGGACTGAGCAGCAGAATGCCCGCGATGGAATCGTTATACTTCACCTTGTTGCGGATGTCGTCCACATTAGGCATCCATCCGCTGTAGGGATCAAGGTCATAGGTGACATGGCTGTAGCCCGAATGGGCGCCTTCTGCAGACGAATGGGTGCTGTATGCCGGAGATGGGCCCAGTACCCGCGCCTCCCGTTTCAGAAAGCCATACACCCGCGCCACCGCGTCGCCAATACCATTGAAAAACAGGATGTCTTCCGGCGTAATGGGAATTCCGCCGTCGCGGCTGCTCACCACGTCCGCCAGATACGCACGCGTATCGGGCACACCCGCGGTGTCGCAATAGCCATAAGACTTGGGATTGTCGAGCATCCCGCGCAGGAT
>CAZBNU010000214.1:0-5364 GCA_964493075.1 uncultured Nitrospirales bacterium
CGCCAGAAAAATACTGTTCGAGACTCTGATGAAGCTGTTGTTCCCACGCAGGGTTGGGCGTGGAATGCAGCAGCAACGGGGCAGACACATTCCCATCGTGCAGCTCGAGTACCTGCAGTCCTGTTGCGGAAAAATACCCATAGATCACACCCTCATTCACTGTGAACTTGAAATTAGCAGCAGCGAGCATATTCTTTCTATTCTTCCTCGTGTTCCTTCGTGCCCTTGGTATATCAAAAGAAGGCAAGCGGGCCTGTAAGCCGGGTCCTGTCCGGGATGCTTGCGCATCCTTGAACGGCCATTCATCTGGGGCGCATGTCGCCATGCGTCTCAAGCGTCCTACCCGGAACCAGCGCGGGCCACGCCAAAGGTTCCCTATTTGGACTTGCTCCGGACGGGGTTTGAAAAGCCGCCGTGTCACCACGACGCTGGTGCGCTCTTACCGCACCATTTCACCATTGCCCGCCGAAACGGGCTGTATATTTTCTGTTCCACTTTCCGTCGGCTCACGCCGCCTTCGCGTTACGAAGCGTCCTGCCCTGTGGAGCCCGGACTTTCCTCGACACAGGTATTAAGCCCATGCCGCGACCGTTCAGCCCGCTTGCCAACATCAGTGTACGTCATTAGGACGGCGCGAGTCCATCTATCACAGCAACGGTTTCACGACTGCTTCCAGTTCTTCCCGAGTGATGGCGCCTTCGAAGATCTTCTGGACGTTGCCATTTTTGTCATAAACCAGGGTGGTGGGTAACGCACCAGCCAATTCCTGCTTCACGATTTCAGAAATGGCGTCCAAATCCCGTTTCATAAGCACATACACCGGAAACGGAACCTGTTTCTCCTGAACGAATTTGCGCACCGCCTTATCAATTTCATCAGGGTCGTCGAGGGACAGTGCAAGAAAAGAAAGATTCTCCTGATAGTCGTTGTAGAAAGAAGCCAGTTCCGGAATTTCTGCAACACAAGGCGGACACCAGGTTGCCCAGAAATTGATCACAAGCACATTACCTTTTGTGGGCGCCAGCAGTTCTTGTAGTTCTTGAAGGTCTATTCCCTGTGGGGCACTCACCGATGTTCTGGTCACTGTATCCGCAGTCCCCGTTTCGGTTGGCGAGGTGCATCCCGCCAATGATAAAGTCAGCAGGGTTGCCGCTGTAAGGACAATCCCGCTGACGTGCCACAGGAGACGTGGCGGGCAGGTATGAGAACGCTGCTTCATTTGTAACTCCTGTCTACTTGCGCTTGATGGAGCAGCCCCACGCTTTTACGCGGTTGGGGTCTGCCGGTTTGCCTTCCAGCGCTGCTTTTACAGCATTTTCGGTGTAGGCATTCTCGCCCTTTTTCGTGGGGTCGGCACGGTCGTCAAAGGCGCCGTGATACACCAGTTTGCCTTCCTTGTCAATCACGTAAATTTCAGGGGTCACTTTCGCGCCAATCGTGTCGGCATATTTGTTGCCTTCATCTTTCAAAATGGGATAGGTCTTTTTTACTTCGGCGGCATACTTCTTGATATCTTCCACTGTGGTGCTGTTGTGGGAGTCAATGCCAAGTACCACCACATCCTTGTCGGCATAGGCAGTTGCCAGTTCTACCAGATGGGGGTCTGTACCGCGGGAATAGGGACAGTGCATGCTTGCCATTTCGAGTACGACAATCTTACCCCGGTACTGTTCCAATGTATGGGTCTTTCCATCCAGATCGGTCAGTCCAAAATTGGGAAATGTTGCACCAATAGCAGGTGGTTCCGGCAGATTCTGCGCACTGCACGCCACAAGGGGCAATACCGCTATGGCAACAGCCAACGTCAGCTTCAGCCCTGAAAAATAATACGTTCTCATAATGATCCTCCTTTTGCGCTGTTTGCTTCTTCATGAAACGCAATTCAATCATGTTTATTTAACAGTTTGTGCAGATGAATACATTCCCAACGCCTTGTTATGATATCGCTAATTCAACCACGTATAATGCGCGGCAAACTTGGTTGTAGATGCAAGGGACATAAGGGACTGAAAGGACGAAAGAGACTTTTAGATAGGTTTCCCGAGGTCTTTCATGTCTTGCTTTCTTGTGTCCCTTCCGTCTCTTAAGTCCCTTATGTCCCATAAAAGGAAAACACCATGCCCCACTTCGATGCTGACTGGAAAGTGGAAATGCTGCAGATGCAACACCGTTTCCAGGATTTGTTTGGCCGCATATTTTCACAGCGGCAGCCGATTACAGAGTTATACTCCTGCGTTACGGGAAAGACGAAAGGCCCGGAAGGGATTCCCTCCTCCGGCTGGTCGCCCTTCAAGGTGATGGACCGCTGGGGCGGTTATGATCAGACGACCTGGTTCCGCATGTATGTGACGGTACCGAAACAGTTCAGCGGCAAGCGTGTGGTGGCACTGTTGAACCCCTGTGCTCATTCGCATGTGGCAGGGGTGGGCCCCCATTATGAATCCGGCGAAGGACTGGCGTATGTGAATGGCGTGCCCAGGCAGGGTATAGACCGCAACCACGAATGTCTGGTGCTCGCCGACAAGGCAAAAGGTGGTCTGCGTTTCGACATTGCCCTAGAGTGTTGCCCGAGCACGCGCTTCGACAGTAGTCATGTCTTTTCCCAGGCGGACATAGCGGTGATGCATCAGGACCTGTGGGATTTCTATTGGGACGGTATGGCGTATATGGACGCCATAAAATTCATGTCGCCCACAGACACCGCCACCCGCCGGTTGTTTGCGTTGTTATTTGAATCAGCGCGTATGATGGACATAGACAACCAGGATGACGAGGCGCTTACGGCGTCTGTGGTCAAGGCGCGCCAGTTTCTGTATAAAGGGCTGAAGGCATTCCCCGCATCGGAACACGACGGCGTGTTGGCATTGATCGGACATTCCCATATTGACACCGCCTGGTTGTGGCCATTGCGCGAAACGAAGCGCAAGGTGGGACGCACTTTCTCCACCATGCTGCGGCTGATGGAACAGTATCCCGAATTTCACTTTTCGGCAAGCCAGCCGGAGTTGTATATGTTCGTGAAGGAAAAGTACCCGGCGTTGTGGAAAGACATCAAGCGCCGTGTGCGGCAGGGACGTTGGGAACCCTGCGGCGCGACCTGGGTGGAACAGGACAGCAACATATCCGGCGGTGAAGCATTAGTCCGGCAACTGCTATATGGCAACCGTTTCTATGAAAAAGAGTTCGGTAAACGATCCACGGTGGCGTGGCTGCCGGACGCTTTCGGGTTCCCGTGGTCGTTGCCGCAGCTGCTGGTGCGGGCAGGCATGGAAACCTTCCATACCATCAAGATTTCATGGAGCAAATATACGAAGTTTCCTTATGGCTATTTCTGGTGGCAGGGCGCGGACGGCACGCGCATCCGCGCAGTCATGCCGCCGGTGAATTACAACGGCGATCCCACGCCGGAACAATGCAAACGTCAGTGGAACGACTTCCAGCAGAAGCATCTGGTCAGTGAAATCCCCTTCTCGTTCGGGTTCGGTGATGGCGGCGGCGGGCCTACCCACAAGATGATCGAATACGGCAAACGCTATGCGAATCTTGTGGGGCTGCCCAAATGCAGCTTCAGCCGCACAGAGGATTGCTTCGAGAGGATGCACGCCAGCGTGGCTGCCGACAAACTACCGGTTCATAACGGCGAGTTGTACCTCGAACTGCATCGCGGTTGCCAGACCACCCAGTCGCGCACCAAGCGGAACAACCGCAAGTGCGAATGGCTGCTGCATAATGTGGAGTGGTTATGTTCGTGGGCGGCGCTGCACGGCATGTCTTATGATCACGACACCATCAATGCTGCATGGCGCATCCTGCTCACCCATCAGTTCCATGACATCCTGCCCGGCTCCTCCATCACGGAAGTGTATGCCGATGCTGACCGGAACTATCAGTGCATCCGCGACATGCTCGAACCGCTGCTGACGGCGGCGCAGGAATACCTTGTGGAGAAGATGGATACAGCAGGCAAGGGCACGCCCATTGTGGTATGGAATCCCGTGTCCTGGATGCGGGACGATGTGGTATGCGCGAAGGTCACGTTGCCCAAAGGCGATTTCCATATCCTCGCGCCTGACGGCAGTGTGGCGGTATCGCAGAAGACGGGTGCGGATGAAATTCTGTTTGAAGCCCGTGAAGTATCCGCCCTAGGATATGCCGTGTACCGGCTCATGCCCGGCACGGCAAATGCAGCGGCATTGCCGGTCAAAGCAACGTCACGCACTCTCGAAAATCAGTATGTGAAAGTTACGCTGGACAATTGCGGACGCTTCAAGCGCGTATTCGACAAACAGGCGAACCGTGAAGTCATTGCAGCGGGCAAGTGCGGCAATGTGCTGCAATTGTTTGAGGACCGTCCGGCGCAACATGATGCCTGGGACATAGATTACAACTTCGAGGAAACCCTGTATGAACCAGACAAAGCGGAGTCCATGGAGATTGTCGAACAGGGGCCGGTGCGCGCCGTGATACGAGTGGTGCGCTGCACGGAGAAAAGCGTGTTCACCCAGGACATCACCCTGTACGCTTCCAGCCCGCGCATTGAGGTGAACACCCATGTGGACTGGCACGAGAAGCGGCGATTGTTGAAGGTGGCGTTCCCAGTGGATATTCTTGCTCCCAGAGCCACCTACCATATCCAGTTCGCGGCTGTTGAGCGGAGCACCCACAAGAACACTGCATTCGATCACGCCCGGTTTGAAGTGCCGGCCCATCACTGGGCGGATTTGTCCGAGGCGGATTATGGCGTCAGCCTGTTAAACGACTGCAAGTATGGCTACGACGTGCGCGATAATGTGCTGCGCCTGTCGCTGTTGCGTTCGCCCATAGACCCCGATCCCCATGCCGACGAAGGGGAGCACCGATTCACCTACGCGCTGCTGCCCCACCAGGGCGACTGGCGCACCGGCTCCGTGCACGAAGGCTACGAACTGAACGCGCCGCTACTTGCAACCGCTGCTAAAGCAACCGCCAGCGACCAACCTGCCGCAGCCGCACTCGTGGAAACAGATAGGCCCAACGTAATCGTGGAAACCGTGAAACAGGCGGAAGATAGTGATGCGCTGGTAGTGCGCCTCTACGAAGCCCACGGCGCACGCGGTGCGATGAAGGTTCAGTTTGGAATACCCGTATCCAAAGTAGTGGAATGCAACCTCATGGAAGACCCGGAAACAGAAATCCCCGTGGACAGCGATAACAGCATTGCCCTACAAATCAAGCCCTTCGAGGTGCGCAGTTTCCTTATATATACATAATCTCCTGATCGCATGCGACATGCTTGCATGGGACAGATGGGCCCGGATGCCTACTCATATTCCCACTTGAGAATCCACGGATCGTTGGTACGTTTCTGGAAAGCGCGTAGTTTGT
>CAZBNU010000214.1:5464-6929 GCA_964493075.1 uncultured Nitrospirales bacterium
TCCCACTTGAGAATCCACGGATCGTTGGTACGTTTCTGGAAAGCGCGTAGTTTGTCTTTCAGTTCCGCAAGAATAACAGCGTGTTCGGGACTGTCCGCGAGGTTGTGAATTTCGTCGGGGTCTTCTTCGAGGTCGTAGAGTTCAAAGGGTGGGCGTTGTATGTACGCTTCAATGCTGCGTTTGCCGTAGTGGGTTTCGCCCTGTTCGCGCAAACTCTGCCAGGTGCTTGAGGCGTACAGGTCGGACGCAAAGGGATAGGGCAGACCACTGGCGATGTTCCAGATCAGTTTGTAACGCCGCTGCCGCACCACGCGCATGGGATAGTACATGGTGATTTCGTGGAAGGTGTGGGACGCATAGATTTCGTCGAAGCCTTCGGGGTGTTCTTCTTCCAGCGTGTTCAGGAACGACCTGCCGTGGAATTCGTGATCTTCAGGCATGGCATTGCAGAAGTCAAGGATCGTCGGTGTGATATATGTCCAGTTAATCATCGCGTCGCAGGCGTGTCCCTTGTTCGTCTGGTATGGGTTGCGCACCACGCACGGCAGGCGCATGCCCGGTTCGTAGAGGTTCGTCTTCGCACCGGGGAAGGCAATGCCGTTGTCGGAGATGTAAATGAGCAAAGTGTTGTCCCATTGCCCGGTTTCCTTCAGGATTTCAATGAGACGCAACAGCCCTTTGTCTGCCCGCTCCACGGACATGTAGTATTGCGCCAGTTCCTCGCGGCATTCGGGCGTGTCCGGCAGGTAGTCCGGCACAATCACGTCTGCCGGATCAATGGGTTCGGAACCTTCGCGCACAAAGGGACGATGCGGTTCCGTGGTGCAGAAATACAGGAAGAAAGGACGGCTGTTATCCGCAGTAATAAAGTCCCGGCAATTATCCGCCATCAATGCGGGCGACTTGCCCGCAAGGGCGTTGTCAAAGCGATACACCTCCGGTGGGCCTACATGAAACTTGCCTGCCCGCGCCGTGCGATACCCGGCTTCGGCCAATAGTACCGGCAGCGTTCGCACCGTATCAAAGGTGCGGAAATGATGGTAACTATGCTCATGCCCGTACTGGCCGTTGGCGTGATTATGCCAGCCAGTGAGAATGGTGGAGCGGCTTGCGCTGCACGACGGCGTGGTGCAGAAGGCGCGTGTGAATCGTGTGCCTTCCGCAGCGAGCATGTCCAGGCCGGGGGTGCGGATGACGGGATTGCCGTAACAACCCGCATCGTCCGTACCCTGGTCGTCCACCACATAAAGCAGCACATTGGGCCGCGTTGCGGGCTGGTCTGCTGCGTGCATGTCAGCGGACATCGCCGCTGCCGCCGCGCCCACACCCGCCATGAAAGTGCGCCGTGAAATGTCAGGGGTCATGGGTATATTTCCTCGTAGAGTTCAGCCCTCACTTAATGGGAGAAAAGTCCATAGGTGTCATGAACAATGATTCCACCTTATCCGTTAGCGATCCGTTTACT
>CAZBNU010000215.1:0-5588 GCA_964493075.1 uncultured Nitrospirales bacterium
TTTGCGATTCCTGCGGAAGGTTATGTAGCCGAGCAGTTCGGCGCGGCCATTGACGCCCTCTTCGGTGAAGCCTTCGCGCTTGTCTCCGGCGGGAATCCTGCTGTACCCGATGCCATTGAACTGCAGGCGCTTGCAGACAAAGACATGGACGTCGGTTACCTTGGAACTGGCATTGGCAACGGCGGCACCAACAAAATCTACCGTTTCCGTGAAGGTGTGGAACGCTTCATGATTACCGACATCAACAACCCCGGCGCTTCCGCTATGGCGCAGAGCACCATGTGGATGATGATGGACCTCTTCGGCGGTTCTGCGGCCATTCCGTACTTCAATCATATCCCCGGTGGCTGCAATGTGCTGTTCCTTGACGGCCACGTTGAGTTCATCCGCTACGTTGGCGGGCAGCCCGGCGAGGGCATGGACCAGGGCGCAACCGCTCCCGTGCTTCCCAGCATCGGCTACATGATCGGCCTGTTGACCGAGATCAACTAATACTGATCGTATAGTCTGTAGAAGATAGTTTCTCCCCGCGGCATATAGTGCCGCGGGGATTTTTCTTGTTCCCATGCTGTGCGTGGGAACACCACGAGGGCGATAATTATATCCGTAGCAGGGATAGCGGGCACAGACCCTTACTGGGTTTCCGGAATAACTGCGGTTTACTGTAATGCCTCAAGCAATTTTCTGCGTACCGAAATTTCCGGATAGATGTCGGCAATCTCCTGGATCGCCGTTAGACTGTCCGGGTCGCCCATGTGTACCAAGGCCACCGCCGCGGCATGGCGGGTATCAACGGCATTGTCAAGATTGCGAACCGTATCCAGCAACACAGGAACAGCCCGACGGTCGCCAATCTGTCCCAGGGCCCAGGCGGCCGTGGCACGCCAGCAGGGTGTAACCTCCATTTGAAGCAGGTGGACATTCGTTTGATCCGGCGCCGGCCTGCCATGCCGCGCTTCGTTCAATGCTGCGTCAAGGGTCGGGAGCAGGAGGTCCACTGCTTCCTGGTCTTTGAGATTCCCCAGTGCGCGCCCCAGATAAAAAAGCACCCAATGACGACGAGGCAGCTGCACGTTGAAGGTGGTCGGGTGATTCATTTTGCGTTCGAAGCGTTCTTCCGGTTCTTTCAGGTACCGTTCGTATGCGGCACGTATGGGAGCCGCCCAGACGGCGTCGCGGCATAGCGAGGCCAGCAGCTGGGCGGCACGGTTCTCCTGGCAAGGGTGTCCAGCCCAGGCATTGACGGTATCGCTGATCGCCTCATGCAACGCCACATCCGCTGTTTTTTCAGGGTCGCCCAGGATCGCCAGGCAGGTCTCGATAACTTCCGTCGCCCGGCCAGAACGCCGTATTACTCGTCCAGCAAGCAATTCGTAAGTGTCCGTTTCAAGAAACAGCGCGCGGTCAGGATCAGTCGGGATGGAACGAATAATATGGGGAACCACGGGTCCGGCATTCGTCAAGCCCATACGGTCCATCGCCTTAATCACGCGGGCATGAACGGGCGAGGCGTGACAGGCGTAGAGCGCCGGGTGGTCGCTGTACCAACCGACGTATTCAGCATAACTTCCCAGTCTGGCAAAGGTGTCTAAAAGCACTATCCCCGCCTCGGGCGTACCAATAAGGCCCAGAGCCTCCACCACCGCTTCGGCGAGAAAGAGATTGCCCGTTTTAGGGTTGATATGATCGACCAGTATTCGCTTGAACAAGGGGACTGCCTGCGCATCACCCAGATGACCCAACGCACGAACAGCGGCCTGTAGGGTGCGCGGGTTCAATGGTGAGGCGTCATCGAAGGTAAAACTGTCCGTCCGATTATTGCCAGTAAACAGCGGGTATGGGTTGTTGTCACGCTCACGGTTCACGTAGTCACGGAGCGCAGCACGGGCAGCCTCTCCGCCTATGTGCCCAAGGGCGACGATGGCCTGGCGTTGGGTCACACGGCAGTCGCTTTCAATGGCCGCAATTAGCATTCGCTCGTGTTCAAGCCAGGGGTCTCCTTCCAGCCAGTTGCGCCATACCTCTTCCTGACTGCGCCCCTCATAAGCCTCCGACGGCATGACATGCCCCGTGATGTTTTCGATAGCAATCAGAGCAGCCTGCGCGACATAGTGGTCCGGGTCTTTCAGAAGGACCACAAGCGGCAGCACACTGTCGCGGACGCCACAGGCGGACAGCGCCATTGCGACGGCCACACGCACCTCGCGACTTGGATCGCCCAATTTTTCCGCCAGCGCAGGCGCGGCCGACTGGTCACGGAGCAAGGCCAGGCGGTGTGCAGCAGTAATACGCTCCGCCTCGTCCTCGTGATTCAATTTTTTCAGCCATGCGACGGTTTCCGCACTGCCTGGCGCGATGGCCGCCCCCGTATCCTGATAGAGGTTAAGGGAGGCCGTTTCACGGAACCGTTCAAACTGCAGGTCCATCATGCCCGATACGCCGGAGTTGTTTCCCCGCCACCGGTGCTGTTCGCCATGTTCGAGCAGTTTCAACGGTTTTGTGCGGAAGACAGTGGTGTATTCGGTGTCAACGTGTGGCGATTCCCGATGAGAATCGTGGCAGCCGGTGCATGATCGCACTTCGCCGGGGCGCACATAAATCCAGGACATTTCATTCAGTTCCGAACGACCCTCGGCGTCAACCGCCTGAAATGCCAGGGGCACGTCGGCGGGCACTTCCACCGCAAAAGAACCGTCCGGCCCGATGGGCACGGTGCCTAGTTCGGTTACTTCTTTGCCCTGGTGGACAAAATCCCAATGGGAGGAACGCATACTGACGCCCCGTGAACGGAGGACGCGGATGGCGCGGATATGTCCCCATCCGGCATCTGTTTTTCTTGTGATGCGTATATTCTGCGCGTACAGGAATCCGGTAGATTGGGGCGAGGCCGTGTCCTGCTCCTTAACGCTTGAGGGAAGCACCGGCGGTACGGCCCGTGGCCCCAGGTAAACAGGCGAGTGCAGGGGCGAATCGGGCGACTGGTAGACCTGAACAATTTGATTATTCGCGGGATCAAGCACGGCGAGCGTGCGAGGACGACGGTCGTCGGGCTTGTCGTGAAACACGGTGACCAACAACCGCCCGTCAGGCAGGGGCGCCAAATCGCCAAGGCCACTGGGAATCGGCATGTGGGTGTCTTCGGCTGAACCAGGCATGGCAATAAAATTCCCGGTCTTGGAGAGAACCGCCACCCGCCCATCCGGCAGGGGCGCGGGGCTGCCATAAGCCAATGCGCGCAAACGAGTGCCATACACGGGCCCCACATCGGCGCCAAACAAGGTTTGCCCGGCCGTGCCGTCGGGACGAATGGCATGAATGAGAGTCTCCACCTTGGCACGGCCAAAAAAGTTGTCGCTACGAACAAAGGCGATGCGTCCGTCGGGCAGCACCCTGGGTTCGTTGTCGAAAATGGGGGTGTGCGTAATGGAACGGATTCCGGAACCATCAGGCTGCATTACAAACAACGCGCGGGCAGGCGCGGAATGATATTCTTCGAAAGTACCCGTGCGGGTTGACGAAAATACGATGCGTCCATCGGGGAGTTCGGCGGGGTCGGTATCGTGATAGGGGCCGCTGGTCAGCTGTTCAGGCGGCCCGCCCTCACTGGGCATTCGATAAATATGAAAGAAAGGCTCCCCTTCGCGCGCAAGGGACATATAGATTACCGTTCCGTCGAAACTCACGCTGGGAGAACCGACGACACCCGTGCCCGCATCCAGCAACACCCGTGGTTCCGCCTGAGGGCCATTCAAATCCAGTACGCATAGTCTACGCCCTATCTTGGTGGGCGTGGGCAGATCGAACATTTTGTACGCACGCGCCCAGTCCTCAATTCGGAAGGAGATGCCCCACGCATCCTTGTCGAGCAGTTCATATACGCTGCAATCCCTGTCAACAAAAATAACGGCGCCTGGCCATATAAAACTTTCATTCGGCTGATTGAGGGTGAGACGAACGGGGATCGCGCCTTGACGGCGCCCGCCTGTCGAACCCGCATATTCCAAGGTGCCCCAGGGCGCCATCCCCATGGGGCCTAATACTGTGGCGGGGTTCCAACGATCTGCCTCGTCATACCCGGGATCGGTATATTCGATGGGGTCCCCCACCGACGCCGCGCGCCAGGATGCATCCGTTGCAAACACCAAGGGTTCTAAATCGTCCGCTTCAATCCGCACTGCAGCAATGACTGCGCGGCTACCGCCCAGACAGATGCCACGAATCCCAATCGCATTCAGCCCAGAGCGTAAGTGTGACAGAATGTCCCAACGCTCAAGGGAACCCCAGACAGTGGATTCAGAACCAATGTCATATCCTACGAGGGCGCCGTTGACATAAAGTTCGTACCCGTTGTCTGCCGTAATGAGCATGGATGCTGCAGCAGGGGTGGTGTCCAGCGACACTGTGATACGAAACTCCGAAACATCCTGCTGCATATCGCCCCATATCCATGACGCCTGCGTTATATCCGGCAAGGGTACGGCCATTGCATGAGGACAACCCACAAGCCACAGAACAACACTTACAACTACAACAAGAGCGCCTATTCTTACGGGTGGAACTATTCGCATTATGATCCTCATATTCCTTTCATTCTTAAAACTACTTCGAGGCCGCAGTGTGATTGCGGCACCCCGGATTACATCTCAAAATCAACGGGCGGTAGTATAGGGTCGGCACGCGCCTTTATTCAAACAGAATATTCATGATGGAACCGGCGCACAATTCTTTTTTCACTACACAACTTTCAATGAATCGGGACCCCAAAAAGCAATCGGGCTGGAACGGGGAGCGTGACTAAATGCATTTGACAACAAAAACGCGGGCGCTGGCTGTATAACAACCAGCACCCGCTTCACTATTTATCGGTTTCTGTGGACTGCTATCAGTCCTTCTTCAACGCCGACAGGGACATAAGGGTCATAACGCTGAGGCCAATAAGCAACCAGTCGCTCATCAGGCGTTTCAGGTCCATGACATTATCCGGGATGGGACGACGGCCTGCACAGCTGTCGCAACTGTAGCAACCCAGGCAGCCACGGCATTCCTTGCCAATGGTGATGACTTGTTCCGCAGTCACGCCGTCTACCGTGTAGGTAAGGGTGAACTCACCGCCCTGGAAGAGGAAGTACTTGTGGAACAGTTCGCGCGTCTTATCAATGGAATTGTCATAAGCGCCGAATTCAGGAATCTTAGCGGCAATTTCGTCAAGATTATAGTCAACGGCTTCGCCCTTGCTGTCAAGCGCGGCAATGTCCGTCACAGTTACAACTTTACCTGCACAGTTCGCTGAAACGCTCTTGAAGGCATCTGCGATATCCTGGTGGGCTGCGTCAAAGTCGTCACAAGCCACGGCAATCGGGGTATCGACAGAAATCGTCACCGTACCGCCAAGTTCGCACACATCAAGGAAACCGTCGCCATTGGTGTCAAGGGCAACAAACTGATCGTTCGTCAACTGGCCTAGGAGTTCGTCCGGGGACAATACGCCGTCGCCATTGGTGTCAAGACTATCGAAGTTGTCAAGGATATCATCCACATTAGGTTCACCTTCGCCTTCGACAGGTTCGCCTTCTTCGCCTTCACCTTCG
>CAZBNU010000215.1:5688-6911 GCA_964493075.1 uncultured Nitrospirales bacterium
TCGCCTTCACCTTCGGGTTCGCCTTCACCTTCGGGTTCGCCTTCGCCTTCGGGTTCGCCTTCACCTTCGGGTTCGCCTTCACCTTCGGGTTCGCCTTCACCTTCGGGTTCGCCTTCGCCTTCGGGTTCGCCTTCACCTTCGGGTTCACCTTCGCCTTCGGGTTCGCCTTCGCCTTCAACTACCGCAACTTCATCGAGCAGAATGGTGTAGGCACCGCGGGCAAAGTCGCCCAGTCCATCGGATACACCTGCGACACGGAAGTAATAGGGCGTTCCGGCCTCAAGTTCGAGGTCCAGGGGCGCAGTATACTCCTCGTGAACGCCGGGTGCTGCGCTGGCAGGGTCGGTCACAATAACGCTACCGTCAAATACCGCCACCGTCGCCCCCGCAAAAGACTCGGTGAGGCTCAAAACATAGGTGTCTGCCACAACCGGCGTGTAGCTATACCACACATCCGCGCCGTCAACCGGACCTTGTGCGACGGCAGCACCGGTAATCCCAATCAGCACGAGACCCATAAGAGCGCCGTATTTCAGTTTCATACTCATCACTTAATTCCTCCTTCTTTCAACCGGCAATACCGGTATATCCATACCGCCGCGACCGCTACACTGCTGACGTCTGCGACGATTTCTGACCATCTCCATCTTAAACTTTAATGTACCTATGCCTTGGTGTGTGACGCCACATTCGCTGTGGCGTCACACAAGTAACAAATAACCCTACAGGACGACTACAACACGGAACAGGGCTTGGCCCATATTTCCGGAAGCATCTTCATACCTGTAAAACACACCATAACTTCCAGGCGCACTGACCTGAAGCCAAGGTGCCGGATCACTTAACGCGAATTCGCCCACTTCCGAAGAAGAAACGCCATCAGGCGAATAAATCACATAAACTGTGAATTCTGAGGGTGAAGTAATCGATGAAATCGTTCCCTCACAGCCGTCCACCGCCTCGGCATAGATACCATCCGGCGCTACACCTTCAGCAGAAGCAAGGTTCGCCCACGTAGCATACGTTCCTGCTGTAACAGTATACATGAAGGTGTCGAAGTTCTCTGGAGGCGGATTATCATTTGGAATTTGTATGGCATTCGCTGGCTCATCACCATATACCGTCACCACCGGCACCGTACTATCCACAACATCAATGATGCGAGGGATACTTGCCAGGGTAATCACGCCCATATCCGGATTGTCAACGGGATCGTCAAAGGA
>CAZBNU010000216.1:0-6905 GCA_964493075.1 uncultured Nitrospirales bacterium
TGTCCATGGGGAACAGTTTCTTGTGGCGCTCCTTATCCTCGACCCACCGGCTGGCCACCTGCGGCGTCAGTGAACTCGTCGCCCAGGTGTCGAAGACGTCCGGGTCGCCCATGAACCCGTTGGGCTGGTTCCGCTGCGATTCGTCGTATCCGGGCGGCGGCTCGTCGAGGGGGTCCACCGGCAGGGCATTGACGTCCGGCTGCAGCACTTCGTCGTAGAGGCAGTTGCCGTGTTCGTCCAGTTTGTACCAGACCGGGATGGGCACGCCGAAGAAGCGCTGGCGGCTCATGCACCAATCCTGGTTCAGGCCTTCTACCCAATGCTCGTAGCGTTTCGCCATGAATCCGGGATGCCACTGAATCTTGCGGCCCTGTTCGAGGAGCGCGTCTTTCTTGTCCATAATCCGTCCATACCACTGGCGCGCCGGGATCAGTTCAAGGGGTCGATCGCCCTTTTCAAAAAACTTTACGGCATGGACAATGTCCTGTTTGGGACGGTCTATGACGCCCTCAGTATTTTCCGCAATCTCTACAATGGTCTTTTGCGCTTTTTTCGCGGACAGTCCGGCAATCTGTTCATACACGGCGTTGGCGGCGGCAGGGTCAACACTCTCCCAGCCTGAAGCGCCATCATTCACCGCGCCAAAACGAATGGACAGCAGCGTGCCGTTCGCCGCCAGCACCTGACGGAGGGGCAGATCATATTGCAGCCACCACTCGACGTCGGTCTGGTCGCCGAAGGTACAGACCATGACCACGCCGGTGCCTTTTTCGGGATCGGCTTTTTCGTCTGCGATGATGGGCACTGGCGCGGCAAACATGGGGGTGAGCGCCTGTTTGCCCACATACTTGCCGTAGCGTTCATCGTCGGGATGGACGACTACCGCCACACAGGCGGGCAGCAATTCCGGGCGCGTGGTGGCAACGACCAGATATTCCTCGCTGTCCATAATGGGGAAGCGCAGGAAATGATACGCGCTCGGCATTTCCTTGTCGGTCACTTCCGCTTGGGCAATGGCGGTCTGGAAATCCACATCCCACATCACGGGGCGGTTATCCTGGTAGACTTCGTTCTTCGCCAGCATATCCAGGAAACTTGCCTGGGACGTGCGGCGGCAATGCTCGTCAATAGTGGCGTATTCCAGCGACCAGTCGTAACTCAGCCCAAGGCGCGTCCACAGGTGACGAAAGGCATCCTCATCCTCTTTTGTTACGACATCGCACAAGTCAATAAAATTCCTGCGGCTGATGGGCATGGGCACGCCCTTGCGTCCCCGTTCCGCTTTGAATTCCGGATTGTAGTGGACGGAAGGATCGCACTTGACGTTATACATATTCTGCACACGCCGTTCCGTGGGCAGGCCGTTATCGTCCCAGCCAATGGGGAAAAAGATATTCCTGCCGGTCATCCGCTGGTATCGGACAATGAAATCCTGATGAGAGTAACTGAACAAATGACCTACGTGCAGCGAACCACTAACGGTGGGCGGCGGCGTATCCACCACGAAGGTTTCGTCCCTGCCGCGAGACGGGTCCCAGGCATAGAGGTTCTTTTCGCCCCACTGGTCTTTCCAGTGAGACTCGATATCGGCTGGCTGATATTTTTTTGGAAATTCCATGATACTTCTCCCTGATAGTGCTTGTTATTGAAAAATTATTGATGATTGTCTATGAAATTACATTTCGTTGTCACAAGGTTCTGTTTCGTATATGTGTATGCTATGCTGCGCCAGCGCGAAATACAATTTCGCGAACAAGTGCGTTCCAAAATTCAATTTTGGAACGAGCCGGTAGGGGTGATGGGCATGCGCCGTTTTTTCGGGGCCGTAACGAGGACCCTGTCATCACCCAGATTCAACCTTTCGCGCAATTTAGTCATGATTTGCCTTTATGTAAAAAAAGATAACGTCCCCTTGACACTGTAAGTCTATTCATACGCCCGGCACAATTCAAGTTTCGGTATCGGTATCGAAATCGGAATCGGCATGACGGTGGCGGAGTCTCTCGTAAATAAGATGTGATTACCCTGTCCACCTCACCGCCGGCCAGCGCCGGGTTTGCCAGTGTGCCTGTAATCGGGTATACTTAAGCAAAACAGGGAAGCAAGATGGAACTGACAGAAAAACAGAATCTTTATATAACACGATACCTGCGGTCTGTGTCGGACGCTCTGGCGGGTCGCCTTACGGAGAAGCAGTGCGAACGGGCCATGGCGCGTTTGCAATCGCGCATACAAAGCCAGATCACTGGACTAAACAAGGCGCGTCCTGATGACACCGATGTGCTGGATATTGTGCGCAAATTGGGTTCGGCGGAGAGCCAGGCCGACGTGTTGGTGCGGGTCTGGGGCAGTGGCGATGCCGCAACCGAACTCGCCGACGTGGCAGCGCCCCTTTCTCCGGCGACGAACGGTGAAAACACATCTACAGGGAAAACAACGGCGGCCGCAAAACCTGTATTCAGTCAACCTGCCGCCATTGCGCCGCCCGCTGCGGTGTGGCTTGGGGTATTGGCGTGGTGCGCGGCACAATGGGATTTGCCAGCATGGGCGCTGCGTACACTGGCAGTGTTCGTGGGTTTGGTCACCCTGCCCGTTGCACTGCTGGTATATACGATCGCATTTTTCTGGTTGCGCATGGGCGGCAAACAGGTATCGCAGGCACCGCTCCATCCCCTGCGCATGGTTTTTCGACCATTACTGACAGGATTGCTGATCGGCGTCATTCATTTCTGTGGTGTCTACGCCATCAAAGGCGTGTACATTGTCCACGACACCTGGCTCAAACGCGACATGCCGGACATGTCGGAATGGGCATGGTTCGAAACCGAAGCAGGACGCATGTTTTTCTGGATGCTCTTTCTGCTGCTTCCGCTGGCATTGTTCAGCGCCATGCCGCTGGCCAACGCCTGGGACTACAGCCTGAAACGGCTTAACCAGGCCTGTGTCGCCCTCTATGCCATCGTGGTTTCCTTCGGCATCGCCTCCTTCGTCACCGGCCTTATTCTCGCCTTTGTGCGCGAATTCACCGGTCAGTAACCAAAGTCTTCAACTAACGCGGGTATTATCCGCAACCCTATCAAACAAGGGATTTGTATTTTCGTAGGCGTACCTTCCCAAGTGCGCCATCTTTCAATTATAGACGCCTGTTGCACTCATTTTGGCGCACCTGGGAAGGTACGCCTACGAAGACTTTTTGATTTAGTCGCAGCTTCCCGTCAGTCTTCCAGTTCCCGCACCCAGATATTCCTGAACAGAACCGGATTGCCGTGATCCTGTAATTGGATGGGGCCCTTGTCGCCGTGGGGAACATAGTTGGTTATGGAGTGGGAACCGCGCCAGCCGGTACCGCCGGAAAGCTCGCAGTGATCGTGGATAAGTACGCCATTGTGAAGCACTGTAAAGGTGGCGCGTTTGACGACCTTGTCGCCGTCAAAGACGGGGCGATGGAAGATGATGTCATACGTCTGCCATTGGCCCGGCTTGCGTGATGCATTGACCAGCGGTTTCTTGCGTCCGTAAAGCGCACCGGCCTGACCGTCGGGATAGGTAGTGTTTTCATAAGAGTCCAGCACCTGGATTTCATATTGACCCATGAGGAACACGCCGCTGTTGCCCCGTCCCTGGCCTTCGCCTTCGGGCTTTCTGGGCGTGGCAAATTCAATATGGAGCTGGCAGGAGCCAAACTCCTGAATGGTCTGAATCATGCCGGAGTCCTTTGTGGGGCACATGGCTCTGCCTTTGACAATCCATTTGCTCGGTTCGCCGGGCGTCGTGGATGTCCAGTTCGACAGGTCCTTGCCGTCGAAGAGTACGATGGCATCCGAAGGCGCTTTGCCGGGAGCGCCCTGGGTGCTTGCCGTGCCCGGCGTTACAACCGTCGGCTGGGGCTGTTTCGCGGGATCCGTTTCATGGACCATGATGCCGTCAATGGTCATGTAGTCCACCGTCTCTTCCTCACCCTTGTCATTGACTATCTTTTCCGTCCACTCCTTGATTACAGGCGTATCAAAATCCGCGAAAGCACCGAATGTCAGGGTGGCCAGAAACATAACGCACAAAACCGACAGCACATTCTTCATATTCATATCAAGTGTTCCTTCAAATAGGGGTGATGGGTTTCAAAAGGTTGCCGGTAAATCGTAACACTTTCCGCATCGAATACGCCAATATCCGGACGCTGTAACAGAAAAGGATCCCTGCATTCCAATATTACTCACGCAAAGACGTAATGCCGCAAAGGAATTTCTTGGTTATCATTGATAAAAACGATGAACAGGGATTGAGTAAACAAAGACACCCTGAAACGAACGCGCTTCTAAATGCAAAGAAAGAGAGATTCCGTGGTTTGTCTTAGTATCCTACGATTCCTGTTCTGGCCGATTGTGAAAGATGCGTTTTGTGGTAGAATTGCAATAGGTGTATACTTCCGGTATTATTGACTTGTTCTTGTATTTGTAATTCTAACTGAAAAGGAGTCATTGGCTATGAAACGTAGAGGTTTTACACTGATTGAACTGCTGGTAGTGATTGCTATCATCGGTATCCTGGCAGCGATATTGTTGCCAGCTCTTGCCCGCGCCCGCGAGGCGGCGCGCCGTTCCAGCTGCGCCAACAACCTCAAGCAAATGGGACTATCCTTCAAGATGTACGCCAACGAATCGTCAGGCGAACGGTTCCCGCCCAACAGATTCCGGAGAGACCTGAACAATAACTGCAGGCCCGGCCGGGTCACCTTTGGCGTCAGCTGGCAGGGTGAATGCCTTTATCCCGAATACCTGAATGACACTGCCGTAATGGTGTGTCCCTCAGACGCGGACGGTGATCAGGCATTGACCGGCGGTCGCTGGCTTTGTAATGACCAGGACCCCTCTCTGGGCATTTGCGCCTGCAAGATAGACGACTTATCCTATGCATATTTTGGATGGGCAATGGACACGTCCTACTATCTTGCTGCGGGCGTTGATGAAAATGACCCCAATTTCCCGGTGGGTGATGCGGCCCTCACTTCCCATTTTGACAGCGGATTTGTAAATTCTTTGGTTACAGCGTTGATGCCGCTTATTGCCTATGACGGACAATCCACGCCCGAAGCATTCACTGCGGCTGCAGGCGCCCTGGACAACGACCTCAAAGTTGAAGGTCACAGTACCTTGGGAAATTTTACCGTATACCGCCTGCGTGAAGGCGTAGAGCGCTTCTTCATTACAGACATCAACAATCCCGGCGCATCCGCCCAGGCACAAAGCAGCATTACCGTACAATACGACATTGCCACCTCTACGGTGTCAAACTTCAACCATATCCCTGGTGGCGCCAATGTGTTGTACATGGATGGCCACGTGTCGTTTGTCCGTTACCCCACAGTACATCCCGTCAATCGCGCATTCATTAGCTTGATTGACACGGTCAAGAACATGTAAAGAAATCACGGAATAACTCAGTTCTGTAGGCTGGGTGAAGCGTAGCGAAACCCACCTTTGTTGTTGTGTGTGAAAAAGACCGGGTTGCCTGATGTTTCAGGCAACCCGGTCTGTCGTTTACAGTAGCCTATCAGCCCCCGAAATCTTCAAAGGCCTTGGGGGGGCCGAGAATTTCGCGTACCAAGATGCCGCGTGCAAGTTCGTTCTTCGTTGACAGCAGTCCTATCAAACCAATGCCCGCCGATACCGGACGTGTTGGGACCGGTTGCGCTTGGGGTGCGCGTTTCCGAGGTTTTTCCACAACCCGCCGCGGCGGGGCTTGCTGAACCTGACGCACAGGGCGGCGCACGGGTCTGGGCGCCGGGGGCGGCATGGTCTGTTGTGGTTGTCTACGCACGGTTTGCTGCATGGGTTGTCGCATGGGCGGTGGCGCAGACTGGCGCGGCGCTGGTTGTGGGGCGCGGGGTGGTGCCGCCGGTGGCGCCTGGGTAAAGGCCACCGGTTCCGGCGTTCTGGTGGGAACTTGTTCCACTTCCACCCACCGCGCTGCCACAGGATGGGGCGGAGGAGCGCTACGCCGATGTTCGCTGTCGGCGGTACGTGGTTTCGCCACAGGAATATCGCCGCCGTCACCGTATAACATGCGCCGCGTCGCTTCTGGAATATCCTCCATGGAGACGGGGCGGCTTCGACGCTCCGGCATGTTCTCACCGGAACTGCTTTCGGTGCGAATCTTGTTGATGATGCTGATGACAATAATCACCAGAAAGATGATGAAGCCCAGTAAATTTTCCATAACAGCGCTCCTATGGTTGCGCCTGGCGGGTGCTGCTATTCATCCGCTTTCTTGGGCGTGTCCACCTTGGATATGGATTCGCGCATGTTGGTGTCCGAGTTGATATTCTTCATGCGGTAGTAATCCATAATGCCCAGGTTGCCGTTGCGGAAGGCCTCGGCAATGGCCAGAGGCACTTCGGCTTCGGCCTGCACCACGCGGGCGCGCATTTCCTGCACCTGCGCAAGCATTTCGGTTTCACGGGCACGGGCCATGGCACGGCGTTCTTCCGCACGCGCCTGGGCAATCTGTTTGTCCGCTTCGGCCTGCCTGATTTGCAGTTCCGCGCCGATGTTCTCGCCCACATCCACGTCCGCAATGTCAATGGACAGAATTTCAAAGGCTGTCCCTGCGTCCAGGCCGCGCTCCAGCACGGTTTTGGAAATCATGTCCGGGTTCTCCAGCACCTTCTTGTGGGACTGGCTGGAACCGATGGTGGTCACAATGCCTTCACCCACACGGGCGACAATGGTTTCTTCCGTGGCGCCGCCGACGAGCCGTTTGATATTGGTGCGCACCGTAACGCGCGCTTTCGCTTTGAGCTGGATACCGTCCATAGCAACGGCAGCCACTGTGGCAGCGCCTTTGGTTGGGTCGGGACAATCAATTACTTTTGGACGCACCGAGGTCTGCACGGCCTCAAGCACGTC
>CAZBNU010000217.1:0-6888 GCA_964493075.1 uncultured Nitrospirales bacterium
AATCCATGGTAGCGGCACCGTCATGGACTTCGCCCATGCGGTGCAAACGGCCGGAGTAGTACAAGAGCCGTTCTGTTACGGTCGTCTTGCCGGCATCAATATGGGCCATGATGCCAATGTTACGCATTTTGTCTATAGGTAATGTACGTGGCACGTTCAGATCTTTCTTATTGTATTGCTACCTTCGGGTGACCTGCGCCATACCGCGCTCCTTACCGACAACGACGCTGCTAACAGCCTTCTATGCCATTGGAACTTTGGCCCTACGCTCTGCCTGATTCAACTTTCTCTATGCAGAACAGAGGCGGCGCGCTCGTCACGCTGTCGCGTGGCGCGTCACTCTCCATCGTATGTAATGATTAATTCCTTCATCATAAAACTAATTAGAACCTGAAATGGGCAAATGCCTTATTGGCTTCCGCCATTCGATGTGTATCATCTTTACGTTTCATGGTTGCGCCTTGCTTGTTATAGCAATCAAGCAACTCGCCCGCCAAGCGCTCTTTCATCGTCTTCTCACCGCGTTTCCGCGAAAACTCAATAATCCAACGAAAAACAATGGCAGTCCTGGTAGCCGGGGCAATCTCTACTGGCACCTGGTAGGTGGCGCCACCAACACGACGTGATTTTACCTGTAACAACGGCTTCGCATTTTCAAGGGCCTGTTCAAATACAACCAGCGTCTCTTCATCCGGCACTTTTTTCTTCAGAATATCAAACGCGCCGTATACAATACTTTCTGCAATGCTCTTTTTGCCATTCTTCATGACCGTATTCACGAACTTTGCAACCGTAGTGCTACCGTATTTCGGGTCAGCCAATGGCACCCGTTTGACTACTTCTCGCCGTCTTACCATATTCTTCTCACGACCTTATAATTATGTGTGCATCCATGCTTGCGCACGAGTCCACCACACCAATGCTTCTTATTTCTTCGGCCTCTTTACACCGTACTTAGACCTGCTTACCCACCGTCCGGCATGTACTTTCTTGCCGCCGTCATCCTTCACCGACGCTTGACCACCCATGTCGCCAGTCGCATCCAGTACGCCACGAATCAAGTGATAGCGTACGCCCGGAAGATCCTTAACACGACCACCACGGATCATGACCTGGCTGTGCTCCTGCAGGTTATGTCCGACACCCGGAATGTAGACCGACACTTCCATGCCGTTTTTCAAGCGAACACGGGCAACCTTGCGCAACGCTGAATTCGGTTTTTTCGGCGTCATCGTCGAAACACGCGTACACGTACCCGACGCTTGCGGGCACGCTTTCAGCGCGGGCGACTTAGTCTTCTTTACTACCTTCTTCCGGCAGTTACGCACAAGTTGATTAATCGTCGGCAAAACATAATCTCCCAAAGACAGAGTATACCAGAGTTAATTTTACGGGTAAGCCCGCGTACAACCACGCACTTCTAACACAACGCGGGTATAAGGATTGCGTACAACAGGCGCGAAGTATAGCAAATAAAAAACAGCCATGTCAAGCAAGTAACGCAACTATTTTTTGATACGCCGGTTGAAACGTCTTTTTTTTTATCGCTATGACCCCGGGCATGAAAATCTATACTGGTTTTATGTCGGACACTGTGGTATTCTGAAATCATAAGGAGATCAGCACATGACTGAAAAAAAAGCAACCCTATCCCCCGTCTCCCAAATGGGAAGGATCGCTTTGCTGCTACTGTTCACAGTGGCCACAACGCAAGATGGAACAAGTGCATGTCTTGAGACAACAACGCAGTCTTTGTGTTTTGACAATGTACACGGCACTATGAAATCGCTTACGGAAAAACAAACCGGGCACGATTACATTGCGAATGAAGAAGTCAACGACCTTTGGATAGTCGAACTACCACAGAACGCTGGTGGCCGCCTTAGCCCACACAACGCAAAAGTCTTTTCCTGTTCCACGAACGAAATCGCGCCACATGCACTACATCTTTTCTGGAGCGATTTTAACCGTGAAAAATGCCCCGACCTGACAGTGCATATAGTCGTGACTGCAGACACCGCAAGCCCAACAACACGCTGGCGCATCCACATTAACGGCCTGGAAAACGTCCGCCCTGCCGCCATCCACTTCCCCCGGATTTCCGGTATTGCCGAGCAACAGTCGGAAGTGCTTGCTGTGCCTTACTGGATAGGCGAAAAGACAACACAGACACGCGCGTTGCTCGCAAACAAAGGGCGGCGCGAATGGTCTTACCCCGGCATTCTGTCCATGCAGTGCATCACCCTCTACAGCGAGAATGGCCCCGGAGTGTATCTGTCGGCGGATGATATTCATGCACGAAACAAAAACTTTGCTGTATTCGGAAATGAACATAACGGCATTGGCATAGAAGCACGCCATTTCCCCAGCAATACAGATACACAATCCGGCACGTACTCCCTGCCCTATGAAATACAGGTGGGTCTTTTCCAAGGCGACTGGTTCACTGTAGCGGAAATCTACCGTCAATGGGCGCTGCAACAACACTGGGCAAAACAAAGCAGGCTCAAAAACGGCCTGACGCCCGACTGGGCGAAAGACACCGGCTTCTGGGTATGGAACCGCGATCATTCCAGCGGCGTATTGCCTCCCGCAATAGAAATGCAGAACTATCTGCAACTGCCAGTGAGCGTATTCTGGCACTGGTGGCACGGCTGTCCCTACGATGTGGGCTTCCCGGAGTACCTACCGCCACGGGAAGGCAACGAACCATTTCGCGAAGCGCTGAGCGCCGCACAACAAAAAGGCATTCACGCGATTGTCTACATGAACCAACGGCTTTGGGGCATGACCACAGACAGTTGGGTTTCCAAAAACGCCGGGCGCTATGCCGTGAAACAACCAGATGGATCTGTGCGTCCGGAGGTATACAACACCTTCACTAAATCGCCCTGTGCGTCCATGTGCATGGGCACGTCCTTCTGGCGCAACACCTACGCGGGCCTCGCCCAAGAGGCCTTCGATGCGCTCGGCGTCAACGGCATCTACATGGACCAGGCATGTTCGAGTCTCGTCTGCTACAACACAGAACATGAACACGCACCTGGCGGCGGCGACTACTGGATGAAAGGATTTCAATCGCTCGAATCAGACATACGTAAACGCTGTCCCCACATTGTGCTCGCTGGCGAAGGCGTAGGCGAGTCCTGGCTGCCACACCTCGATCTCATGCTGAGTTTACAGGTGAGCATGGAGCGTTACGCCGCGCCGGGGCAATGGGAACCCATCCCCTTTTTCAACGCCGTCTATCACGGATACACCATCCAATACGGCAACTACGCCTCATTAACCCGCCCGCCTTACGACAGCCTGTGGCCAAAAGAATTTGCACCCAAAACGCCACTGCAACTGCTTGATGCAAAATTCTGCCATCAGTTCCGCCTGGAACAAGCCCGTTCCTTCGTCTGGGGGCAACAACCCTGCCTTGCCAATTTCACAAGTGAACAACTAACAAAACGCAACGACGAACTAGACTTCATCAGACGCTTGGCAACACTACGCAACAAAGCACTGCCTTATCTCCTCCACGGCACTTTCATTCGTCCTCCTGCACTGGACATCCCCGAAATTGAAATTGCCATGTCGCGACTCTCCATCTATGCAGGGCAACACGACGCAGTACAGGAATACACCAAACGCGTGCCCCAACTGCTCCTGTCCACATGGCGCAACGCCAACGGCAATATCGCCGTGCCAACTGTCAACATCGGCGACGAACCCATGGAAATCACACTACGCCTGAACAACCAGGAACACGGGTTACCCGTTCAGGGCATTGTGTACAAGATTCTGCCCGACGAACGCAAAGAAATCGCCCGCTTCAAGAAGGGCGTCGCAGTCATCACCGATAGGGTCAATGGTGCGGGTGCAGGCATCTATGAATTCATAAGCAAATAACGCAGAAATATCCCCATCACAATGCCCATGTCCTATATCCCTCGTTCCCCCTCATTCCCACGCATAGTATGGGAACGAGAGAAACCAGAAATATGCTCTTATGGCTTCAGCACACTACCGATGGCATCCAGCCGCGCTGTTCCTTCACTGATGGTGGGACACAGCCAGCCGCCTTCGTCGAATTCGTTCCAGGCGTAGATGAGCACAGCCTGTGCGTCTGCTGCCTCGTGGTTAGCACGACACCATGCCAGTGCCCTTTCGAGGTGCGCAGCGAGTTCCACTGGTGTGGGCGCTTCGTGGTATTCCTCTATGTCGCCGCCTTTAACCCAGGGCGTGGGCGTTTCCACGCGGGGCCGCGTATCCCAGCCAGCCGTCACAAGGGGAACCACCGGCGTGCCTGTTGCCTTGAACGCATCCCACCAGCGCTCGGTGTGCTCGGCAAGTGCTTTGTAGGTTCCTGCTTTGTGCCCGGCATTCGACGCATACGCGCCAATAGCGTCCAATCCCAACTTTTCGGACTGTCCCTTGAGCGTGGGCGGATGCCAGCCCTGTGCCACAATGTAGGGTGTTGGAATGCCCGCTGCCACTGTCGCCCCACGCAACGCATCAAAAGCGGCGCGTGCGGCCTCCCAGGTCTCGAAACGCCCCTCTCCCACAAGCCCTTCCACGCTGTATAGAAACACCAGTGGACGACCGTTCAGCACGGTCTGGTAGGTGGGTTCCTGAAAGTAGTTCACGTAGCGCTTCACTTTTTCCGGCCATGCTTCCATGCCACCACCCGATTCCCAGCCCCCTTGTAGATTCAGACAGAAATTTATCAGATGCTTCTTCTCACTTGACAGATAATACTTCAATCCATAACTCAACGCATCCTCTTCCGGATAGGTGACAAAGGCCCAATAATCCAGTCCGGCAGCATGGGCATACTCGATTTCCTTGTCCACGATTTCCTGAGTGTTGCCTCGAGCCTCAACCTGATTCTCACCGGTAACGCGCCCGAAGAAAGGCAGGCGATAATGCCAGTGTTCCGGGGAGAGCGTTTTTTCAACCGTCTGCCCAACGCTCGACGCATCCCCATGCCAGCCATCCCAGCGAATGGCGCCGACGATGGGACGAGAAGTCTCCTGATCAACTTGCCCTAAAAACGCGATAAAACACGAAAGCACAATGTAAGACACCAGAAATCTCCTTTTCTAAAACCCACAACACAGGATAGCGGCCCCATAAGTCCCATAAAATTCATCTTAAATACGCACAACCGCCTATGCGCCCTCACAGTTGCGCCTTGTTCACCAGTTCAGCGCACTCCGGGTAATCCCAGGGGATTTCCGGGTAATCCTGCCACATTTTCACATCCTGCGTGAGCAGGCCGTACATATCGGGTCTACGCTGGTGCATCGTTCGCAGATGCTTCCGTTTCCAGCGCAGTTCTGAAAGGTTGATGACGGCGGACACACACGCATCGCCCTGTTGTTTGATGCGGGGATACAGGCGCATCTCTTCGGGCGGATCACTGTAATCGCCAAGCGGCGCCACACATCCCGGCCCGGCAAAGCCCGTGTTATGTCCCTGGGTGATAACCCCACCCACCACACATCCATAGCAGGTGGCGGCGGTAATGCAGTAGGGGTCTTCAATGATCCCGTCCCGCCCGTTTATCCACAGGATGATTTCCGCGCCCATGTAGGAGGTGCAGGCAAAGGCTTCCGGGAAATAGCCATCGTAACATTGCAGGATGCCAATGCGCGCAAAATCGAGCGGAAAGACCTTGAACTGGCTGCCCAGCACGCCCCGCGCCTCGGCATCATGTCCCGGCAATGGCGGCCACCAATGCGGTCCCGGCCCCGAAGCAGGATGACTCTTCAGATACCGTCCGACAAGCAAGCCATCGCGGTTCACCACCCAAGCGCTGGTACAATATGAATCTTTGCCATGACGCTCTACACAGCCAGTAATCGCATTGATCTGATACTTTTTGGCAAGTTCAAAAAAACGCAACGCGACAGCATCCTGCGGCGTTATTTTATCGCCAAGAATATACTCCGGAAATACCACCAGATCAGCGCCCACATCAGCGGCCTGCTGAAAAAAGGACGGCATACGCTCAATGGGCGGCGGCATAGCCGCTCCTGCAGTCATTTGTACAAGGGTAATACGGGCGGCAAGGGGTTCCTGATTCATGACGGGTTCCTTCTCATGTATTTCAGTGAGGATGGTGTCGGTGTTCGCATTATTGGCTGCGCCTGCAAAAGCCATTGGCGCGGCGATGCCTGCACCAGTCGCTGCCAGAAAGTTTCTGCGGTTAATCACTGTCATAACGTAATTGCTCTCTTAACGTTGGTCCTTCTTTATATCGAAAATTAAAAGCCCCCTGCACGCCTCATTTTCAGGTATGCAGGAGGCTGTTCTATCATGTGAATAAACTTACAGGGCTTTCCAGCAGCAAAGTCCGAGCATGGCAACACCGACAAGCAACCAGTCGCTGATCACTTTCTGAATCAGTTCCTTGGCGTCTTCGGATTCCGTGCCGTTACAGGAGCATCCGCAACGGGACTTATCCTGGTATTCAGGCCCTTTGGACTGCACCAGGGAGACTCCCGTGTTCAGCGGAACAAACGTCCCTGCCGCCAGAGACTGGCTGATAATCTGTTCTTCAGGAACGGTATCGCTGAACTCAAGATTCACTGAACCTACCTTCAGACCAGCGTTCAGGATGGCCGCAAAGGCATCGGTATACACCATGCCGACAACATCAGGCACTTCGCTAACACCACCCGGATAAATGGCTGCAAGAAGTTCCTCTTTGCTCAACACGCCATCACCGTTACTGTCAAGCCCATCAAATTGAGACTGACTCAATCCCTGTAGAAGCGCCTGCACTTCCCCATAGGTTAAGGCGCCATCACCGTCATTATCCGTCTGATCGAACTGGTCAAGTATATCCTGGGCCACATCGCCAGGCTCGCCTTCGCCTTCAACGACTTCGCCTTC
>CAZBNU010000218.1:0-6874 GCA_964493075.1 uncultured Nitrospirales bacterium
TTTCTGTGAATAAACAGCACAAGTCGCCAGCTGCCATAGGCAAAGAACGGCGCGGCAAACGCATCGCCGCAATAGTGGACGTGCTGTATAACAACGGCGGTGCCAATAAACACGAATCCAGCGAGGAAGAACCAGCGCAGACGTGTGCTTTCCATAGCCAGAAACAGCAAAAACATTGCCGCCGTGTGTCCGCTGAAGAATAGGTCGTTTGTAATGAGATCGCCTGTTCCAGTTCTTAAAGTAGCAATCGGATCGGCAAGGGGAATAATTGTTGGTGGTGGCGCAAGGGGCACCAGGTAAAGCGCCAGGGCACGGAACACTGTTAACACTGCGGCGGCTTGTAACCAACGCAACAGGTGTGCGGGGGTTTTGGCGAGGTTGTAAAAACCGATGATCAGAGAGGACCACAACACAAGAAACACGGGCCAGCGTAAATTGACAGGTCCTATCAGAGCGTGTATTGGATCGTTGAGTGTTGTTCCCGGGCGTGTGTGTCCGTAGCGCATAACCGCCATGCAGAACCATACTGATACGGTAAGTACGAGAAGTGTCAACAGGATTTCAACAACAAACCGCCGCTGTCGGTACGCCGTGCGCCAGGAATGAAAACCAGTAGGCGTCACGGTCTGACAATCCATTTCATTTTGCCGGGGTGATACGCATTTCATGTGCTGTCGCTTTTTCGATTTCGTCCCAGTTATAAAGCGCACTTCGATATTCACCACGAACGAACATTGCCGCCTGATCATCGTAGTGTTTGCTGTGGATATGGCCGGAGTTGCCTGTAGGCAGGATAGTGAGCGACTGGTCCGGTTTGGAAAAGTCAATCAGTCTGCGTGTGGATGGACCCGCAAGCACACGGTAGTCATGCAGCGTCTTGGAAAGCATGTTGTTCACATTGTGCGTTGATCCGCCGGAGGCATGAGGTCCGATGTTCAGCAGACGTCCCAGCCCGGGAATATAGCCTAGAGGATGGGTGCCGGTGAGGGTATGCACATCGCCCCAGCGCCACGCGCTGACTTCGTCGCCAAGCCGCTCCTGCATTAGGGCACAGGCATGCTGTAATGCCCGCGCAGTAATATCGGCAGCCGTCTCTTTTTCGGGAGTCCTCGTATCATCCCACCAGTGGGAATCCTGTTCCACCAACAAGTCCTGCAGGGCAATCCAACTGTCGTCTACGCCCGTATATATCTTCAGTTCCTTTTCGTTCAATTCGTCGCTGAAAATCCCTATAAGCAAACTGTCCACCCAGAAGTTGAACACTGTTGCGCCGATGCTTTCCACGCCATGTCGGTAGTCCCAGTTCTCGATTTTTGCCAGGGCTTCCAGTTCGATGGGGCTCAAAAGATCATCTTTTTCGCGGGCGAGGGATGCCATTGCCGGCGCCATCTTGCGCGTAGCGAAACCCAGGTTGTCCGTCTGCACGGCGCGCAGGTCTTCGATAGTCCAGTCGTTCCGCTCCAGCAGCATTTCTTTGATGCGCCCGGCACGGTCGCCCGGCTTGAAATACCCTTGCAACAAGGATTGCTGCAAAGGTGGTTCGCCAACAGGGTGTATTGTAGGCAGGTTGTTTGCTGTCACAATCATGCCGTCCGGCGGATTCTTCAAATGCGGCGTTGCTTCAAAGGGTAGAAACTCCTCGATTTCATCCTTGCCCGACCAGCCTTCCAGCAGGGTTTTCGGATCAATGTGGGCGGGACGCACCGGCAACAACCCTGCTGCCCACCAGGCGATATTGCCAGAAGCGTCGGCATAACTGATGTTAAGTCCCGGCGAGGTGATCTTGCGCATGGCCGCCTCAAACTGCTCATAGGTGTTGGCATGGCAAATGTCGTAGAAGGCTTCCACGTCGGTGTATTCAAAGCGCTGCCAGACCCAGGACAGCGAAATGGGCGGGCCGTCATAACCCAGCAGAATACCGAGTAAATCATTGGCGATGGGGCCGTGGGGCGTGATACGCACCTCACAGACTACATCCTTCCCCCATCTTACCTTGATGATCTCCTGCTTGATTTCACAATCCACCCATTCCCCTTTGTACATAACCTGATTTGGATTGTCTGGATTCACTTTCTCAAGGTACATGTCCACATCATCATTGGCGAACATGGTCAAGCCCCAGCCGCGAATCTCATTATGGCCAATCAGCGGGATGGGGATGGGGGGCATGTGGTAGCCGTAGTTTTCAAAATCGCCGTACTTGATATGTGCTTCGTACCAGATGCTGGGATTGGTGAAGGCAATGTGCGGATCATTCGCCAGAATGGGTTTGCCGCTGGCCGTCTTGTCCCCCGAAAGCACCCACGAATTACTGCCCAGATGGGTGCCGGCAATGCGACCATAAGCCGCCATGGCGTCGAGCCACTGTGCGGCGCTTTCCAGACCTTTTGCCAGTTGCGATGATGGGGCATTACATGCCTGTTGCCGCTGGAACGTAGCGGCTTCTTCGAAACTTTCCATGATGGTCACAGGGGTGGCTTCGATGCCCCTAAAGAGCAGGTCAACGTCGTAGTCCGGGTATTTCTGCCGCAACATGCTTTTCAGCGGATCGCTTCGCAACCCATCGGCAAAGGTGATGGGAAGAATCGCCGCTACGGAAATGCAGTCCACTGTGGTGAAAGGACGGCAGGGGATCATGAGCGCAGAAAACTCCCAGGGGAGGTTGCCTTCTTCGATATACTGGTTGACTCCGGCAAGGAAGGCATCTGTCGCCGCCTTCATTTCAGGGTTCCCCTTCGCTTCCATCCGTTTCACGAAATCCTCCGCCTTGCTTCGCAGACGGAACGCACGCATGATGCTGTCCACCTTGACCACGGGCGGCCCCAGTACTTCCGCAATCTCGCCCCGCGCAAGACGCCGCAGCAGTTCCATCTGGAAAAGGCGATCCTGCGCCATGCAATAACCCAGCGCAAAATAGGCATCCGGTTCAGACGCTGCAAGGATATGAGGAACACCCCAATTATCGCGCACCACGCGTACATCGGCTATCAGCACATCAGAAGAGAGTGCAGCATCATAATCGGGTAGTGCTGTATATGCCCGATACACCAGATAGCCCACCCATCCGGCAATTAATACGACGACGAGGGGAATGCCCCATTTAAGGGTTTTCCAAAAAAGGCGTAACGCAATGTGCAGTAGTTTCATGACCGGCAGTTCCTCCTGATGATTGCCTATTAGTTTACCGCAAAAAGGGAATGGAACGGTAAACACCGCAAGGCGGAAACGAAGACAGGAAAATGGTCCCAGCACCATTCAAATACAACTGCGTCACCCCCCTGTCTATCTGTAGTCAGATTTCCATGTCGGGCATCCTGACCACAATCCGCTGGATTTCCTCCGGGGAGAAATCATTCCCATAAAACCGCAGGAACATGCGTCCCCGTATTTGTGCTTCGGTCAAGGTATTGTCCTCGTGGATTATGCCGCTGCGCACCAGCGTTTTTGCGGCGGCGATCATGCTGCACGCCATGCGCAGTCGTTCTTCCGGCGACTTTTTCGCCATCATCGCCTTCATACGCGCTTCCATGTCAGGGGAGGTGTCATACATTGGTTCTGTCCTTTTCCGACAGCAATGATACGTCAGGGACAGAAGAATAGTCAAAGGTTATGCTACGCGGAATTGTGGCATATTGCCTCGCCAGGAATCTTTCGTGGTATCCTATTGCAAATTTCGCAACCATGCCCGGAGGCCACTCTTATGAAAAGAATAAACATTTCCGTTCTGTTTGTGACGCTGGTGCTTGCTACCGCTTTCTCTGCAATGGCGGAAAATGCAGAACCAGCCCGAGGTTTGATAGGGCGTGTTCTTCCCGGCAAGGCGGACCTTTTCGTTGTGGAGATGTTGCCCCAGACAGAAACAGGGGATGTATTCGAGATTGAAAGTGCCGGAGATAAAATAGTCCTTCGAGGCACTTCTGGCGTGGCGGTCGCGTCTGCGCTAAACTGGTATTTGAAGCATTATTGCAGTGCAAACCTGTCATGGCGCGGACGCCAGGCGACCCTGCCCGAAGTGCTGCCGCCTGTTTCACCGAAACTGCGCAAGGAAACCCCTTTGGACTGGCGGTACTGTTTCAACTACTGCTGTTTCAGTTACTCCATGGCATGGTGGGACTGGGAAGACTGGGAGTGGGCCATAGACTGGATGGCGCTCAATGGGATCAATATGCCGCTGGCGGTTACGGGGCAGGAATCAGTGTGGCTGGAGGTAGGGCGTTCGTTCGGATTGACCGATGCAGAACTGGATGAGTTTTTCGTGGGCACGGCATATCTCCCCTTCGGCTGGATGGGCTGCATAGATGGATGGGGCGGGCCATTGTCACGGGAATGGATTAAGCAGCACGCCGCTCTCGGAAAACGCATCCTTCAGCGGGAACGCGAGTTGGGCATGAAACCCGTGTTGCAGGGATTTACCGGGCATGTGCCTGCTGCACTAAAGGCGAAATTCCCGGAAGCTAAATTCCAGCAACTGCCGAGTTGGTGTGATTTTCCCGGCACAACATTTATAGACCCCAATGACCCGATGTTTGTGAAATTCGGTAAGGCATTTATTGAAGAACAGACCAGGCAGTTCGGCACAAACAACTTTTATGCCGCGGATACCTTTATCGAAATGCCGCCGCCCAGCAATGAGCCGACCTTTTTGGATGCCATGGGCAAAGCCGTTTTTGGCGCCATGCAGGCAGGCGACCCCAATGCGGTATGGATCATGCAAAGTTGGATGTTTCTACATAACGCCCACTTCTGGCAACCGCCCCAGACAAAGGCGTTGCTGAATTCTGTAAGGGATGATCAACTCATCGTGCTGGATTTGCAGTGCGAAAGCCGTCCAGCGTGGAAACTCACAGAATCCTTTTCTGGAAAACCCTGGATATGGTGCATCATTCAGGATTTTGGCGATGTGGTCAGCATGCACGGAGGTCTTCCCCAGATTGCGGAAGGGCTGGTCAGTGCATTGAACGCTCCTGAACGCGGCAAACTTCGCGGTGCGGGGTTCATCATGGAGGGCATGGGCTATAACCCGGTGGTGCAGGATTTGATGAGTGACATATTCTGGAGCCCCGAAAAGAAAGAGATGAAAACGTGGATTACCGCTTATGCGCAACAGCGATATGGTAAACATCTCAAGGCGACGGAACAGGCATGGCAGGGACTTCTGGACGCGGTATATAGTTATCCCGGGCGGGGCGATAGCGTGGTCTGCAAGCGGCCTGCGCTGGTTCCTCATAAATTGCAGGGTACTGATAAGTTGTCACAACTCGCAGCAGTGTGGGATGTGCTGACAGACTGTGCATCCGAACTGCAGGATGTGGATACGTATCAGTACGATCTTGTCAATGTGGCGCGTCAGGCGCTCTCCGAACTTGCGGGAATCTATCATGGTAGACTCATGGCGTCGTTTGAAAAAGGGGAGAATGAACGATTTCAAAACGAAGCCCGGGCTTACCTGGAACTGCTGGACGATATGGATGCATTGCTTGCGACCCGACAAGAATTCCTGTTGGGCAGATGGATTGCCGATGCGAAACGATGGGGCGGCAATGATGCAGAGAAAGAACTCCTTGAATGGAATGCCCGCAACCAGATTACTTTGTGGGGACCGAAGGATAGTAGGCTTCATGATTATGCGCAAAAACAATGGTCTGGGCTTATCGAGGGATTCTACCGCCCTCGCTGGGAACGTTTCTTTAATACCTTGAGCGAATGCCTTGACAAAGGTGTCAAGTTTGATGCAGCGACATACGAAGCGGACATCCGTACGTGGGAGGAGGCATGGACGAAACAGAACCAACCCTATCCCGATAAACCTGCAGGCGACCCTGTGGCTGTTGCGTCCCGATTGTGGGAAAAATACCGGTCGAAAATGGAATAGACTATGGATGTAAACGAACAACCGCGAAACTTTGATACTGAAGCCGCCACATGGGACGAAAATCCAAGACGTATACATTTGGTGGCGGATATTTTCGCCACACTTCATCGTGAAATTCACTTCACACCTAACATGAGGGTATTGGATTTTGGATGTGGCACCGGCACACTCGCGATGCATCTTGCACCCCTGGTGGGCTGTATCACCGGTGCAGATACTTCACGGGGAATGCTCGATGTTTTTGAAAAGAAGGTGACTGCCCAGTCGTTGAACACCGTCGAGACGGTGCTGATTACCCCTGACGGACACGAGTTTTTACAAGGGCCCTACGACCTGATCGTAAGCACCATGACCCTGCATCATGTGGAGAAGATAACCCCCTTGCTGGAACATCTTTATCGCAATCTCGCCTCGGGCGGACTGCTTGCCATCAGTGATCTTGACCCTGAAGGCGGCTTGTTTCACGGGGAAAATGCAGGCGTGTTTCACAACGGTTTTGAGCGTGAGACTCTTGGCAGGATGCTTAGAAGTGCGGGCTTTACAAATGTACGTTACGTTACGGCGGCGGAAACCACCAAGCCCGACGCAAACGGCGAGACGCGTACCTTTACGCTGTTTCTGATTACAGGACAAAAGGCATAGCCAGCATCAGCGCCAGCCTCGGGGATTCATGTAGTAAGCGTCTTCCCATTCTTGAAGTTGCTCGTAGAGTTTAGCCGCTATGTCGGGATACTTTTTGGCAACATTATAGGCTTCCCCGGAATCGCGTGTCATGTGGTAAAGCGCAGGCCAGGAACCAAGGGCGGGAACTGTTTCGTCGCTGTTTTCAGGATGGTAGTTATTGCCTGCCGCCAGTTGCCCCGCTACATTGTCCTGTTTGTCCAGTGGCAAGGGCCAGGTGTAGTGACTGTTGGTGTCGAAATATTTCCAGTTGCCCAGACGTATCGCTTCCACATCGTAGTCATGAGCAAAGAACAACGGGCGGTCCGGCACTGCGCCTTC
>CAZBNU010000219.1:0-6869 GCA_964493075.1 uncultured Nitrospirales bacterium
GTGGTCGAATCGAAGATTCCTGATCCTGCACGATACGGCTTCAGTGTGGATACGCCTGCGGACCTGGAACGGGCAGAAAAGATGATTAATGCACATTAAGTGACATCCTCAAATGCAATTATGGAACTAGCAAATGGAGGATTTGGATTATGGAGGACACTGATTTTGCGATTATTTTCTCGATTATAAAGTGGATTGTTACCGTTGTATTCAGTCTGTTTTTCTTAGCCGTAGTAATAATGAACCTGTTACCAAAAGGCGGGCAGTCAAACGAATCTGCGGCTATAGGCAATCTGCGTACCGTAGGTGGTGCCCAGGCTGCTTATAAGTCACTCGAAGGAGGCTATGCCAGCACCTGGAAAGAACTGCATGATGATCCAATTAAGGCAGGCGAACCTGCCTATCTTGACATTGATCTTTCTGTAGAGGTTCAGGGGTATAGATTCATATTGAAGTCTGCCGGTGATTCATTGACGGGTACAAATGGTACTGACGTGTATACGGATTTCACATGCATCGCAGTGCCAACTAAATATCAAAAAGGAAGCAAACGTAGTTTCTATATTGATTCAACTGATGTTATTCGCTTTGAATATGGAAAGAATGCGACCATAGATTCTGAGCCTATCTGAAGAAACTTATTCACAAAGACGGAGTGGAGATTAAAAAGAGATTAGGTTACCAACTATAATTCTTGTTAACCCATATCTTTTTAACAACGAATAGCAGAAGCGAAAAGCAAATGATTGATTTCAATATCCCAGCGGGATTCTGCATACATATGTTGGCATCTCGATACTATATCCGGAACAAAAAAGATGTGGGTAATGACAAGAATTTATTTTTGAACCGAGCCATTGTGAACGAAAGGGAATATCATGAAGATGGATACAGACATTCTGGACAGCATCGCGGCACGGTTGAGTGATGAAACGCTGGAACACATTGAAGAGGTGGTGGAGCGGATTGTGGAGGTAAAGGAGCGCGGCGGCAAGGTGGCGGTGGTTACCGGCAGCGGCCCGAATGTCCACGAAGGAGTAACTACGCTTATTGCAACCCTTATGAATGCGGGGATTGTGGATGGCGTATCCACCAGTTCTGCTGTAGTCGCTCACGAAATGGGCGGCGCTCTGGATAAGGTGAAGCGGTGTCCGGGCAAGCCTTTGGGCGTACCGGCGCACCTGTTGCCCCGGGGTGATGAATTCGAGTTATCCATCATCAGCGATGAACTGCTGGACACTATTTGCGATTATATGCCGCTGGACCTTGATCTGATTGATGTGCTTCGTGCTACCGAAGGCAAAACCATCATCAAGGCGGCAGGCAACCTCGGTTATCCCATGGGTCTGTATCTGGAACACCTATCAGATGAAATTATGATGCTTGCCCGCGCTTCCGGGCGCAGTTTTGAGGAAGTGGCTGGCATGGGTGCGGACAGTCGCACCATGATCGGCGCAGGCGCACGACGCGGTCTGCCGGTACTGGTGACCATTCCGCAGCTGGTGGGCGGCGGCGCCATCGGCTTGAACATCGGTGACAGCATCAGCTTGCGGGAACGCGCCTCGCGGCTTGCACGCATGCTGGATGAGGCCGATGTGATTATAGAAAGCGCGGTGGCACTGACCCAGGAAATACACGACGGTCCCCTTGAAACCCACACCGGCCACGGAATGTGGTCCGGCTGGATGGGGCACTACACGTATTCGCTGGAAGGAAAGACGCTGGTGCGTATTGATCTCGATCCCGCACTGGCGCAGGTCTGCCGCGCTGAAAAATCAGGAGGTGAAGTGCAGCGCGCCATTGCCGAGGGGCTTCCCAAGACCAAACTATTCAAAGTGCCCTTCCGCATGGAAATGTCCGGTTTTGCGCGTCATCCCGGCAGTATTCCGGTTATTGGCGACATTGGCGTGGTGTGGCCGTTGTTGGCGCACCGCATTTCGTCCCGGCTGGGCATTGCCCTGGACTTCATGTCCTACCCGCAGGACACCGACGCAGGCAAGGCCATGCGTGAATTTATCGTCCGCGAGGTAGCGCCGCTGGACCGTGCAAAGATGGTGGAGGCCACGCGGGGTGTTGCGGGACTGAAATAGTGTGCCACTTTCAGTACCGACATGCTGGACTTGCACTGGTCGGATTCACTATCATGGTATGCAAAGAGCACTGGCAATAACTTAGGAGCATTGGGAGACTAAGGTTTGATGCATGCCGCGAGCGCTATTATTTGCAAACAGGCACTGTTGTGTCCGGATGCGTAGATGCGTTCATGGGCGTTAATTATGAAAATGAACGCGTGAAAGGAAAGCATATATCATGGGCGGTTTTTTTGCTGTGGCGTCCAAGGAAGACTGTGTAAGTGATTTGTTTTATGGCACCGACTACCACTCCCATCTGGGCACCTGCCGCGGCGGCATGGCAGTTCTGGGCGAGCGGGAATTCCACCGCCACATTCATGACATCTCGAATGCACAGTTCCGGTCGAAATTCGAAGATGATGTCAGTACCATGGAAGGGTATACCGGCATCGGCGTTATCAGCGATAACGAGTCGCAACCGCTGATTATCGGTTCCCATCTGGGCAATTATGCCATTGTTACCGTGGGGGTGATCACCAATCTTGAAGCCCTTGCACGGGACGCCTATCACAGGCGCATCACCCATTTCTCGGAGATGAGCAGCATTGGTATCAATCCCACAGAGCTTGTGGCAACCCTGATCAATGAGGGTTCTACCTTTGCCGAGGGCATCGCTATTGCCCAGGAACGGATAGAGGGCTCCTGTTCCATCCTGTTGTTGACCAGGGAGGGTATTTATGTGGCCCGTGATTTTCTCGGGCGCACCCCCGTCATTATCGGCAAAAAGCCCGGCGCCTTTGCGGCCACCTTTGAAACCACCGCTTTTCCCAATATGGACTACACGGTGGAGCGTTACCTAGGTCCCGGCGAAATCGTGTTGATGACCCCGGAAGGCCTGGAACAAAAACGGCCGCCCCAAAAATACATGCAGGTTTGCGCTTTCCTGTGGGTGTATTACGGATTCCCCGCATCCAGTTACGAAGGGATCAACGTGGAAGCAGCCCGCTACCGGTGCGGCGCTGCCCTGGCCGACCGGGATACGGTGGAGGTGGACCTGGTGGCGGGCATACCGGATTCCGGCACCGGACACGCCATTGGGTATGCAAACCGCAAGCATGTGGCCTATGGCCGCCCCTTCGCAAAATACACGCCCACCTGGCCACGCAGCTTCATGCCGCAGGTGCAGGAAGTACGCAACCTCGTGGCGCGCATGAAACTGGTGCCTGTACCCGAACTGGTGATGAACCAGCGGTTACTGTTCTGTGATGACTCCATTGTGCGCGGCACCCAGCTGGCAGATACCATCAAACGCCTTTACGAAGCGGGCGCACGGGAAATCCACATGCGTCCCGCCTGTCCGCCCCTCATCTACGGCTGCAAGTTTCTCAACTTCTCCCGGTCAAAATCCGAACATGACTTGGCGGGCCGCCGCTCCCTGCGTGAACTTGAGGGCGGCGAAGATCGGGCACTCGAAGAATATGCGAATCCCGAGTCCGACCGGCACAAAGCCATGGTGGACCGTATCCGGCAGCGCCTGTCCCTGACATCGCTCACCTATCAGCGTCTGGACGACCTTGTAACGGCCATCGGCCTGCCCAAAGAAGACCTCTGCACCTATTGCTGGGACGGATGCGAAGGGTGCCGCGGAAAACAGATGACCCTCGAAACGGCAATGCCCGATGAGGCTGAGTGATACCGTTCACAGATTAACGATCTTTGTACTGGAGAAGCACGCTCATGGATAGTAGATGCTTGCAAACACGCAGAACCTTCCTGAAGCGCCTTGGTGCGCTGGGCGTGGCGCCGTTTATTGTGCCATCGTCGGTATTCGGCGCTACTTCACCGAACTCAACAATTCAGGTGGGCATCATCGGCACAGGCGGGCGTGGACGCAGCCATATCATTGACCTCTTTGAAAATTACCGGGACACGGCGCGGGTGGTTGCCCTGTGTGATGTGAACGCGAACCATCTCGACAAGACGAAGAAGATGGTGGATGAGATGTATCAGGATAGTCTGTGCGCCACGTTCGCAGATTTTCGGGAGTTGATTGCGCGCGAGGACGTGGATGCCGTGTTCATCACCACGCCGGAACACTGGCATGCCATTCCTGCGCTGGCGGCGATTCGTGCGGGCAAGCATGTCTTTGTGGAAAAGCCCCTCGCCTACACGCCTGCGCAGGGACGCGCCATTGTGGATGCGGTGAAGCAGTTTGGCGTTGCCTTTCAATACGGCACACAGCAGCGGTACGCCAGTGAATATCAGCGTGCCTGTATGTTGGCGCGCAACGGTTATCTCGGCGCGTTACAAACGGTGCGCGTAGGATCGCCCTTCGGTCTGCGTGGCGGCAGCGCGGCACCGATAGACCCACCGGATGGGCTGGACTATGATTTCTGGCTGGGGCCTGCGCCATATAAGCCTTACACCGACGGACGATGCGACGGCAGCGGCGGCACAGGCTGGTATCACATCCGCGACTATTCCGGCGGCTGGATCACGGGCTGGGGTTCCCACGACTTGGACATTGCCCACTGGGGCATGGACATGGACAACGGCGGCCCGGCGGAAGTGTCCGGCGAAGCGGAGCACGACACAACGGGCGTATACGACACGGCGTGGCGGTGGCGGTTCGAATGTGCCTATCCGAATGATGTGAAGGTGGTTTACGCAAGCGAGGATGAAAACCGGCATGGCGTGCGCTTCGAGGGCGAGGACGGCTGGGTGTTCGTTAACCGCGGCGTAATCGAAGCGGAACCCGAATCGCTGCTCACGCTACCTTTCAAGGATTCAGATATTCACCTCGACCGACCTATTCGCCATCTGGAAGATTTCTTCCATTCCATCCGTACCGGGCAACGCACCGTCGCAAACATAGATGCCGCCCACAGCGGCGCCAACGCCTGTCATATTTGCAACATCGCCGCCGAACTGGAACGCACCGTCACCTGGGACGCCGCAACGGAACGCTTCATAGACGACGAAGAAGCGAACCGGCTGCTGTCCCGAGCCATGCGCGGGCCGTGGCACTTGTAACAGGAACAGAACGGAATTTACAATTCCAGATCACCCAAGTACCGTATCTGATACGCGGTCTTGCGCAGTTGTCGCACAAGCCGCATGTCGGCAGTAATAAGCGGCGTGTTTGTGTGCGCTGACACAGCCACATAGCAGGCATCGTATACGGAAATGGAATATTCAAGCGCAATCGCCAGAGCCGCAGTTGCGATGGTGTCCGCCTCAATAGGGACTATGTCCAACGCATGAATGGATTCAAGGTGTGCCTGTGCGTCTTTACGGGAGTAATCAAAACGCTTTACATATTTCCAGAGCACATTGGCGCATTCCACATAAAACAGGTCGGGCACATAAAAGATGCAGTTGGGTGATTCTGCCATCTGAAGGAAAAGGCGTCTTGCTTTATCAGCGTGCTCTTCCTCGACAACCAGTTTAATGCCAACACTGGCATCCACCACGCAGGATTCACAAGCGATCATCGTTCACGGTCTTCCCGAAGCAACATGACGCTGTCCGGCATGTTTGTTTGCGGCACGAAACGCCTGCGCCGCATTTTTTCAATAATAATTTGTTGATTAGCACGACGTTGTTGACCATCCACGGCCCGCCGCAACAACATCACTACTTCAGCGCTCAGCGATTGGTTTTCTGTTGCCGCCAAGGCCTTGAGCTGTTCATAAAGCACATCAGGAATACTGCGCACATGTAGTGTAGCCATTGTCTGTCTCCTTAGATTTCATCCATGAAAGATTATAACGGAATATGTTGCATAGTGCAACCTTGATGCATGCGCAGTTTCTCTTCATTTTTCTGCTAACTCTGTTATAGTTATGCTTATCAAAACATTGTGCATTTAACGGATCAGAGCGGTGACAGGCTTCCTTCATGCAAATTAAACATCAAAAGTTCAATTTGCAGATTGTCGAAAGCAAAGAACAGGGAGTATAATCGTTGCATTGCATCTCTGATTTGATGTGCCGTTAAAAAGGAGCTTCTCATGAAATACTTCTGGACACTACTGCTTGTTGCGTTGTGCATGCCGCTATGCCTTGTTGCGGAAACCATCCGTGAGGAAGCATTGTTCGATTCGCTCGCGTCTTACAGCTACGGGCAGGATCGGGCACCGCTGCTTGAACTCAACCGGTTGGTCAATACGACTCACGGCAATCCGACAGCCCGCCATGCCATCGAAAACCAGTTGCTTGCCCTGATTGGGAATGAGACAGCCACCATGGACGGTAAAGCCTTTGCCTGTGAAATGCTCAGTCGCATCGGTTCCCCGCTCGCGGCATTCCCCGTGGCGAAACTGCTGGCTGATCCTGTGCTGTCCCACCACGCACTGGTAGCACTGGAACGGATTCCACGGGGTGAGCCGAACCGCGCCCTGCGCGAGGCGGTTCCCGGATTGAAAGGGGACTTGCGCGTGGGCGTCATCACCGCGATGGGCAACCGTGGCGCGTCCATCTCGGTGGAAACCCTGGCTGCGCAGCTCAACACACCAGAGTATGCAGACGCCGCCGCTGCTGCCCTCGGCGCGATTGGCGGCAATGACGCCGTTCAGACGTTAATCCTTGCACGCGCCAACAGCGCTTCCATGAAGGCGATTGACCTGGCATTGTTGCGGTGTGCCGACAAAACAACAACCGAGCAGGCCATATCAATTTACGAATACCTCTCGCGCGAAGGTTCAACGGAAATGATACGGGTTGCCGGATTCAACGGACAGATTCAGTATTGTGACGATGCAACCCCATTGCTGCGCGAGGCCTTGCTTCCCGAAAA
>CAZBNU010000220.1:0-6859 GCA_964493075.1 uncultured Nitrospirales bacterium
CAATCCGTTACTTCCACCATTTGATATAGGGCATCACCTTTTCTGCGTCTTCGAAGGTAATTGAGAATTTGAAGGGGCCGGGTATCTTGGCGCATTTCACGAGCATGGTATTTTTACCCTGCCGTAAGGTTACGGGGACCGTGGTGCTTTCGAACTGGTCGTGGGGCACCTGTTGGCGGGTTTCAAACACGTTGACGTTGTTCACCCACACCCGGGTGGCATCCTGATAGCCGACGCACATTTCAATTTCCATGCGTTTCTCGGCGCTGATTTCGGCATAGGCATAGGCCACAGACCGGTCATGCTTGGGATACCATTGGAATACAGGTTCCAAGGCAGCCTGCAAATCCACCATGTGTTCCAACTGGGATCGCGAATACACGCGATGCCACCGGGCAATATCGTACCAGCCCGGGTAGACGGCATTGAAGTCAATGGTTTTTTCCGGCGGATAGACCGTGTCGAAACCGCTGCACTTGTTCCAGTTCGGAAACTCGCCGATGACCATCCAGCGCCGTACATGGTGGTTGCGTTGTGCGCGCAGCCATTCCACGGCTTTCTGGTCCGGCGGCAACGGCGACGCAGGGGGTACGCTGCGCCGCCCGAAATGATTCACCAGATTGACAAACAGCCGTTCGGCAACGGGGTCTTCGCCCAGGTTTTCGAGCAGGCGCAGGTGGGTGAACACAATGCGCCCCGAACCATACCGTTGCACCAGCAGATCGCTGCCCCACCAGGCCGTCTCGCCCACCATATAGTTGCCCGTCGCGATGGGCGTAGCATCGAATGTGCCGCATACGTCCTCGTCCCCCAGTTCCAGAAATGTTTTTGCAGGAATCACATTCGCATAAGGCTGCTGCATCAGTCCCCGTGACGGCAGTTTGTCAAAAAGGGGATGAAGTTTCACATAATGGCAGGCAGGCAGAAAACCGCCCACGGCATCCTTGGGCGTAGCCGTGATTTCAGGATCAAGCAATGCCGCAAGTTCGTTCCAGTCGTCCGGCGGCCCGAAGAATATGGCGATAGCGCCGCCCTTCACCTGGGCAAGAATCTGCATCAGATCGTTGTCGGGGTAAGCGCGTATCGTGTTCGCAAGGGGCGGTATAATATGGGTCGGCGCAAGGACATTTTCCGGCTTGGCAAGGCGGTCAATCTTTTCGTGCCACTGCCCGTGGGGATCAAGAATATGCACCGGTGTTTCTGTCTGTGCGACCGGTTCGTAAACATGGAATTCCGCTGCCGCCTCCGCCAACACGGTCATACCCTGCATGAGCCGCACCACAAAGCGGTGCGTGCCTGTGGACCCGGATGCGCCGATAATGCCGCTCCACAGATCGCCCCCGTGCCGGGGTATTTTCATGGAACGTTTCTTTTTCCACAACACCTGGTTGGTGGGGCCCACCACCTGCAGCGACAGATCCGCCATTCCGGTCACGTTTTCGTCATTGGCCAGCACCGCCGTCACTTCCGTCTGTTCCCGCAGGTGCAGGTTCGTCTTATCGAGGAATATGAGGGGACGCATGGGTTTCTGGGCAGCGGTCAGTTGTTGCAGGACAGGCTTTGGCCGACGCCACCGATCAAGAAAACCGGCACAGAATTCGTGCCCAGCGTCTGACAACTGGGTGTAACAATAGCCCGCCAGTTTTGGGTTGGCGCGCATGGCGTCAACCTGGGCGCGTGCAGCATCGCACTGCAACGCTTGTGCCGCTTTGAAAAAGCCCGACAGGTCGCCGAACACTTTTTCGAGGCTACGCTCCTGAAAGCCGGGCAGGCAGGCATCCAGCATCTTCTGCAGGAACCGGGCATCTTTCAGATGTTCCTGACCCTCGCCATACTGGGCGAGCACATCCTCCAGGTCTTCAGGGCCGCCAAACCCGAACTCGGAAATGGTGACCAACTGATCCGGTTCACCACTGTTTTTATAATAGGCGCGGATCATCTTGTCCACCGGCGCGCGCTGGTAAATATGCAGGTCGTCAAATTCCATGAACTCGTTGCGGTAGGGACGCATCATGCGCGACGGCTCGCGGGTGGCGTTTATGCCGGCACTGTCGTCAATGATGATTCGTGTCGGGTCCAGAGACCGGGCCAATTGGCACAGTTCATCTTTGATGTTCTGTGCGCCGCCGTGGGTCACATAATCCGCGTTGCCCGTTTCGTTGAGCATACCCCAGATGACCACCGACGGACGGTTCCGGTCGCGCAGGATCATCTCGCGCACCGAAGCCTCGCAACGCTTGCGCATAAAATCCGAATCCTTGATCCAACCGATGGACGGCTCCTCATAGATCAGCATGCCCAGTTCATCGGCAAGGTCAAGGAGCACCACCGGCGCCGGCTTGATATGGACGCGGATCATGTTGAAGCCTGCCTGCTTCGCCAGTTCGATCTCCTGACGCGCCAAGGCTTCAGTCTCCGGCGCAGCCAGCGTTTTCGCGTAATCCGGCTGATACAGAACCCCCTTGAGAAACACGGGGTGATAGTTGAGTTGGAAGCGGTTATCCTTCACCGTAAACTCACGCATGCCGAACCGGGTGACAAGGCAATCGCACAGGGTGTCTTCCACCAGAATTTCGGTGCGCAACCGATAAAGACGCGGCGTGTCCGGATGCCAGGCTTCAAAGTCCGGCATATCAATGATATTTTTGCCAACCTTGCCCGAAACGCTCCACGGGGTGTTTTCCACCTGCAGATGAATCCGGGCGTTGTCCGGCAGGTTGGTCGCCGCCACCACCACCACAATCCTTTTACGGCGCAGGTCCGGCTGGATAAACACCTCCGTAATATGGGCGACGGGCATGCGCCGAAGATAGACATCGCCCCAGATACCGCCGAAAGACCAGTACCCTGTTTCTTTCGCAATGGGCAGTTCCTTCGGCAGAAAATGACCAAACCCGTCCGGGCCTTTGGGATCAATAACCCGCACGGCGAGACGGTTCACGCCCGGTTGCAGCGCGCTGCCAGCATCAAAAGAAAAGGGGGTATAGCCGCCCTCGTGCGCGCCCACTGCCACACCGTTTACCCAGACCTCTGCGTAATAGTTCACAGCATCAAAACACGCTTCCACATGGGCGCCACACCAGCCGTCCGGCACTTCAAAGGTATGAAAATACCACGCCACGCCGTCGTAGTCCGGAATCCACAAATCCCACACTGCCGGCACGGTTACAGCTATTGCTTCCTGTTCGGGCTGTGATTCAAACCAGTTCTCGCGCACGCCCCGGTTTTCCGGATCCGTCACAAGAATCCAATCACCGCCCAGATTCAACTTTTCACGCAATTCAGTCATGATTTGCCTTTACATAAAAATAAAGATAACATCCCCTTGACACCGTAAGTCTATTCATACGCCCGGCACAATTCAAGTTTCGGTATGACAGCGATTCCGCCAGTCTCTTCAGTGTGCCTTTCCCGAGGTAAAATGGGGTAATGGAGATGGGGGTGCGCACGGGGATACAGGCTAAATCTCCGGTGTATAACAAAAGTTCGCCTGTAACTACCGGGTAATCCTGATGAAACCGGCTGGCACGGGTGCAGGTCTATATTTAGTCCCCATGCTGGGGGATGAATGCGCCTTGGCGCTGTATTTTTTTGATTCGTGGCGATGTTTTCTTCGATACTGCAATGATGTATAATAGCAGTATCAAGGATTGCTTAAGCAAGACTTTGAAGGATGGCCTTGGTAGTTGGGTCTTTGCTTTAGCAGCATACAGTCCTAGTGATGAATTGCGGATAGTATCCGCTTCAGGTTCAGGATTCACAATTTAGAGACAACCTTTTGGGAGAACAACTCATGGCTGAGCAGAAGAACACAAGAACGATAGTACTCGCAATTATTCTGATAATTGCACTTGCCGGTGCCGGGGCGTATGTGATGATGTCGCGGGGCGGGCAGGATGCGGCACCGGAGAAGGTGGCAGCAAAACCAGCGGTTGAGAAGGATGCAGCGACTGACGAAGCGCCGTCGGCAGCAAAGAAGGAGTCTGCAGCGCCGGAATCGTATGCGCCTGCAGCGAATGCGCCGTTAACCCTGACTGCGCTGCAGTATATGCCCGAGAAATCGCAGATCGTTTATGGGATTCCGGCGGTGGAAAGTCTTCTTGCGACGGTTGCGCCTCTTGTCCAGGAATTGTTCCAGGATGAAATGAACGTTTCAGAAGAGCTTGGTTTGATTGCTCAGGACCTGGCAAAGGATATGGGCGTTGAGGAATCGGAAGATCTGGCGGCGGTACTCACCGCCATGGGCTTGGACACCGGCAAAGGCGTTGCGTTGTTTGCCAATTTTGACGAATTAGCGGACGATCTTCTCGAAGCTGCGTCTGCAGGCACGCCTCCGGACGAAATGCCCGATCTGTCCAAGGCAAAAGCCATTGCCGTTATTCCTGTTGTGGATGGCGAGAAGGCCGTAGCGTCCTTGAAAAAACTTACGGACGACATGCTTTCCGGCGTTGCCACGAGCGAAGAATCTGTCGGCGACATTGTGATGACGGTGTATGAAGGCATTGGCGCGTATTTCGTGACGGACACAGTGCTTGCACTTGGCAACGATCTGGACATGCTAAAGGAAGCGGCGGCTCATGAAGGAGCGCCAGCGACGCTTCGCTATGGTTCAGAGGCTTGTCCTCCAGATGACATTCACGAAGCATCCATGCTTGTCTACGGGGACAGGATAGTGCCGCTCATCGAAAAATTTGTGGGCCTGCTGGAGAACATCGACCCGGCTTCCTACATGATGGTGATGACGCAAATGGATAATTTGAAGGAGATGTATGAGGACTCAGCGGGCGATCCGTTATTGCTGACCCTGAGCGTCCGCGACGACATTATTGAGTTGAAGTCCAAGATAGACAGCGAGGTTTATCCGACGATGATGGAGAGCATGGGTACGGCGAAACCGCTTCGTTGGGCACAGTTGCTGCCGCAAAACACGCTGGCCTTTTTGTCGCTCGCCTTCACGCCGGAAGCCAAGCAGCAAATCAAAGAAGTTTATCTGGAGAATCTGCCTGAGGAAATCAAGAACACTCCCACCTATAGCCAGGCGATGCAGTTCGGCATGCCCGCGCTCGACATGCTCGGCCAGGAAATCACCCTGGGGATCACGGGCATGGATCCCATTGATTTTCCGTCGCTTTTCCTTTTTGTGGAATTGGCGAACGCCATGCAGGCCAACATCCTGCTGCCGATGGTGCCGCAAATTCCTGAAGGCGATCCCTACCGCGAGGTCCAAATCAAGGCTATTAATTTCCCATCGCCCATCCAGTTCTACTTTGCGATGATTGAAGATGCGCTCGTCCTTTCCAACAGCGTTCCCGGGATGCAGAGCATCATTGATCTGGTGAAAGATGACAAAACCAGCGGCTTCTTTGAAGCACTTGAACCGCCAATTGCTCCTGAAACACCGATCTACCAGGCGTTGTTGTTGAAGCCGCAAATTTACGGGGATATTGTGGCGCCACTGTCGGGCTTATCCGGTCAGCAGCTGCCCCCCGAGGTCGGCGACATTTTCGAAACCGTAAGCACGCTGTTCACCGATATGCGCTTCTTCAGTGAGATGCAGGACAACTGGCTGGTCACGCGCATGAGCATCATCAGAACACCGTTGAACTAAACTCTTTGGCTGCGCCCGGACGATATTGTTGTTCGGGCGTGGTGTTTTTTTAATGTGGCCTGAAAGGTTTTCGGGCCTTGTCAACCCTCTTACAGGAGAATTGTGAAATGAATCCCATACAGATGCTTGTTATTGCAGCTTTGCTTGTTGGCGTGGTGGCTGGTAGTGCAGTTTCCGAGGATACGCCAGCGGTGCGCGTACTGTTGCTTACGAAATCTTCAGGCTTTCAGCACAGCGTTATCGTAAACGATGACAGCGGCACGAGCCATGTGGAACGCATAATGAAACCCATTATTGAAGAAATGGGCGGCACGATTGTATGCACGAAGGACGCCAGTCTGGTGAATGCGGAATCGCTTGCGAACTACGATGTGGTTGTGTTCTATACTTCTGGCGTACTCACGGAGGTAGGCGAAGACGGCAACCCCGCCATGACGGAACAGGGACTCGAAGATTTGTTTGCCTGGATACGGAACGGTGGCGGTTTCATCGGCTTCCATTCTGCAACCGATTCCTTCCGTGGCGACGGCAAGACGCCCACGCCGTATATTGAGATGATTGGCGGCGAGTTTGTATCGCATGGCCGGCAATTCAGAGGTACGATCAAGAAGGTCAGCACCGATCACCCTGCTGTTGCATCGCTGCCGGAATCCTGGAAGCTGGCCGACGAATGGTATCTCTTCCGTCTGCTGAATACCAAAACCATGCATGTTATTGCAATGCTTGAAATCGGCAAGGAACGGGACCGGCAGAAGATGTATAACATCCCGGATTATCCCATGATCTGGTGCAGCGCTTTTGGCGACGGTCGTGTGTTGTACAACGGCATGGGACATCGGGAAGATGTATGGGAGCATGACACCTTCAAGGCAATTGTGAAGGAGCATATCCTTTGGGCAAAAGGGGAAGGCGCGTTGAATGCAGAACCAAACTGTGAGGCTCTAGGCATAAAGTAATTTGACTTCACGGCAGGTCACACAAGGTACGCCAATAACAGCGAGTGCCTGTCATTCCCTCGAAAGCGGAATCCCGAATGCGGTTGATACGCTGTGAGTGCGATTGTGGATTCCCGCTTTCGCGGGAATGACAGTTGCTTCGAGTGTGCAATGATTTTGGCTTGCTATACTTGATAGACAATTATTATGTTTGATGCAAAACGAAGGAAACCCCGCATGATGCGTATGATGTTATTGCTTTTTGTTGCTGCGGCAGCGTGTTGTACCGTTTACGGTGCTGATATTGAAATTGTGG
>CAZBNU010000221.1:0-6850 GCA_964493075.1 uncultured Nitrospirales bacterium
GTCGTTATAATCATTGCATATCCCTCTTTTCAGTTGATGACATGATTATATCATCTTTGGTTTAAAATTTGCGTAAATAACCACAGCAACCTCAATACAAAAGGAAAAACCGCCGGATCGCTCCGACGGCTCTTCCAAAACCTTGCTTCCTGTTGTCCTTCCCGATGCATTTCCTGAAGATGTCTGTCCTGATGTCTTGCCATGATGTCTAAACTCTGGTGTCCATGTGTTTCCTGCAATACTTTGATACAATGCACCATTTTAGCTGGTCGCAGGGGTTTCGATAACGAGCGGAGGTATCGTTAACGGGCAGGGTATCGTTAACGAGCAATGGCTTTTAACGAGTGATGCTAATGATTTCATCTGCAATTGTAATGCTGTCGCCGAGCGTATTATCTTTGCCGAAAGAAATGCGTATTGTTCCTTCCGCATAATCGCTCGGCACCTTTATCGCTTCAATTACGTGCGACCAGCAGGATCAGCATCACTAACAACAGGCACAGCTGTCACTTTCACAGACGAAGTAGCCAAGGCATTCCCCTCAGCCACGTATTCAGAAGTTTCAGTATTATACTCCTTAAGCTGTGTGAGCATAAGTACCACCTTCCAGCCATCACCTGTTTCTCTAGGATCAACAACATCGGCAATGGCCCAATCGGCCGTTGATGTTTTTTGTGTACCATCCAAAGTAATGCCGGTGAAGGCCGCGAAAGTAATACCCCCCCACCCCCCACCCCTGATAAATTACCGCCTGTAATCGCAACCCCAGAATCTGCAGCTGCAAAAGCCGGTGTGACCATTAACGAAAATACCGTCGCCACAGCAACCATCGTCGAAATAAGTTTCTTGTTAAAAGTCTTTCTAAACATTAAAAACTCGCCTCCTTATTTTTTCTTGTTTTTCCACATCAGTAAATTTCCGACACGAGCAACATACCCAAACGAGGTTTTTCTTGTTACAGATGTTTTCTTTTGTTATCCACACTCCTTTCGGTAACCGCCTGTCACCTGTCTTATAACAGAATGCCCTAAACTTTGCGTCTACCCCTTTTGGATGGATTGTTTCTATAATTTATTTCAGCCCCAAAAAAAGCCAGCAAAAAAGATTTATGGCCTAAAAGCCAGAGTCTATGCGGCTTGTGGGGGCTTCTACACAAGAAAGTAGAAGCCCTCATTTCTCTGATTTATCAGCACTCCTGCTTCACTCTGGCAGGAGTTGAACGCGCGAGCGAGCAGAACGACAAAATCAACCATAAAAAAACGGCAATCAATACAAAAGGTTGATTGCATAATGAAGTTGGACACTTGAAAGAAGAATCCATAGTGATTTTCCCCTCATGGTAAAATGGGGTTCTCACACTACCATTAACCAAGGGGGCAATCACTATGGACTGCCAAGATTATATCACAGTCATACCGGAACGCAAGAAGGGACAGCACCTTCAGCGAGAAGAAAGAGGCGCTATCCAGCATTTCAAGCGACAGGGATACAGCAACAGAGCCATTGCCAGAGAGATCGGGTGCTCACCAACAACCGTTGGCAATGAGATTAATCGTGGCACACCGCCTCGAAAAAGTAGCAAGGGCAGAGCACCGGTGTACTCGGCAAAGCGTGGTGAAGCGGTGTACAGAAGCAATCGCAGCCGTTCCCGCAAGCCCCACAAGATTGCCAGGTGCCAACCTTTTGCCCACTGGGTGGGTAAGCAGTTCCACGAGCACAAGTGGTCTTTGGATTCATGTGCGGGCTATGCCAGACTGCATGGACTGTTCATGGCAGATGAAATGGTCTGCACCCACACACTCTACAATGAGGTTTGGGCTGGCTCATTCCCCTTGAAGGTAACGGAGCTGCCAGAGGCCATAAAACGCAAGAAGCGCAAGGGTTCCAAGCCCCGTGAGAACAAGAAGAACTACGGGAAAAGCATCTCAGTTCGCCCTGAAATTGCCGCAAGCCGCATTGAGGAAGGCCATTGGGAGGGCGACACGGTGGTAGGCAAACGGGCGGGTAAAGAGGCTGTGGTGTTCTCCATGATTGAGAAGAAAACCGAGAACTACATTGCCCTTCGCATCCCCGGAAAGACCAGTGAGGCCGTAATGTCTGCCATGCAGATGCTCAAAACGGAGTATGGCGACAGGTTCGCGCAGGTCTTTAAGACCATCACCGTGGATAACGGCTCTGAGTTTGCAGCCTTCTCTCAGGTTGAGCAATGGGGTGCTGATGTGTTCTTTGCCCATCCCTACACCTCGTGGGAGCGCCCGCAAAACGAGCGCCACAACGGTTTGTTCCGCGCTTTTATCCCAAAGGGAGCATCTATTGAGGATTACTCGGCAGAGTACATTATGTCCGCTGCTGATGAGCTGAACGGGCGGCCACGCAAGAAGCTGGGCTACCGTACCCCGGAGGAACTGTTTGAGGCGTTCCTCGACTCTGTATTCGCAACCTGACGGCTGCGGCAACCACGCTCCCGACAGAAGCCAAGGCTTCCGTCGTGCCCGTGGTTATGGAGAACTAATTTTCACCGTGCGAGTGTCCAACTTGCACTTGCAATTTTCGTAAAAAAAAGAATGCAATTGCTTAAGTAATTGCATTCTTTTCGAAAATCATACTTTGCGGGTATCGCAGGATTGGGTTGGAAATACTCATCATGAGCATTGAAGCAATAGGACATGAGATCCGGGCCCTGCTTCATCATTTTTACTTTGTCCGGCATACGGGCACTTGCAATACCATACTGCATAACAACAGGGGCATGTGCTCTGATGCGGTCGTTCAATTCCTGCCAGCCTGCCAAATCAACTTTGGAAAGCCTTTTTCCATCTGATTGAACTTCGTCTTCCAGCCAATGAACTCCGTGAATATGAGTTATGCTGGCACCAGCGTCTACTGCTCTATTGTACTCATCTGCGAAGGCTTTGACATCTTCGATTTTGGGGCAGTAAGGATTCTCCGGGTAGGACATCGTAGAGTCTACCGTTACGGTAATCATAAGTTTTTCCATTGAGTCTTCTCCTCCTGTTTTGTTTTTTAAATGGGCGTTAGTCTGCTTTATAAAGCGTTCCCTTAGGAAAACTTTAAATTCACAAATTAAGGAAAATATTAACCGGATTGCAACTAATTCGATATTGATATTTAACAAAGGATTTGCATAACAACAGTGGTGTTCAACTATCATTATGCAAGCAAAAATTGGAAAACCAGCCACAAAAACCAGTTAATTATATTCGAAATTTGTGTCCCTTTCACCTATAATTTAGCATCAGGTCACACCCTGTGTCAAGGAATTATTGTTAACTTTTCATCAATATTCCCCGGTTTATGATGACAGTGCTTATTGCGCAACAAATGGCTTCATATGGCCTTTTCTTCCTCTGAAATTTCGACATCAGGCAGCAATTCCTGAGCCTGTTGGGCTGATATATTCTCTACCTTATCCAGCCTTGAATGTATAGTATTGACATTCCTCTCAAGCGCGCCACCCATCGGATACCCGGCTTTCCCGCTCATGCGTGTGCCCAGTATCATAATAAGAGCCTCCGCTGAAAATTCAGCCGGCATGAGTGCGGTCAGAATATCCTGGATCGTTTGGCTTTGAATGCCCTGTACGACCTCGCCGACCGTCCGACCGAGATATTTGCGCGCAAGGCTTAAAAATCCTCTGCTGTCCTTCATAAACCCAATCATTTCGGAAAGGTTCGAAGGTGCCCCTGTTGGCATTTTGGTATGAATCATGGCAGTGATATCACCGCAGAGCTCGTCAATTCTATCCCCGTCTTTTTCTGAGAGCGCATGTAAAAAGGCTCTGAATTTTGAAATCTCCATCGGGGTCTCATACATTACGCCGCCCAGTTCCAAAAAGATGGAGTCTGCGTTATAGATTACCGTATTCTCTTCGAGCGCGCCTACTTCACGGTACAACTTATTAAATCCATCGCCGGGCTTCGTACCGACCATCCAATGGATACAACCGTCAAATCGGTATCCATTTCTCACCCAGGCCGTGCACACTCCGCCCCGCCTGAAAGCTCAAAAATTTCCGTGTCAATACCGTTTTGCTGCAGATAAATTCCCGCACTCAGACCGGTAAGGCCTGCCCCGATAATGTTTACCTTTTTAGCCATAGTGTATCGCCCTCATTTCAAATATGGATGAACGTGTGTTCATTGAACCTGCGTTCATCCATATTGTAATAACAGTATTCTGCTTTGTCAATAATCGCAAAGATTGCTGCTTGACATTCCGGGTTGACGTCTATATAATCGTTATATTTAGAACAGTATAATATAGAACAAATCGAAAGGCGACATGATGAACAATTCGACAAAACTTCTGGTCAGCGGTCAGCAAATGAAACGGCTTTATGAAAAGCAGTTTGAAGGAGTTTGCCAAAGGTACCAAATCAATCAAAATGAAGCCGATATCCTTGTTTTTCTTGCAAACAACCCTGGCTTTGATACGGCAAGGGATATCGTCGAAATGCGGATGATTGTCAAGAGCTATGTTTCAACCTCCGTTGAGAACCTCATAAAAAAAGGCCTGCTTGTGAGAATTCCGGACGAGAATGACAGGCGGGTCATCCATCTTCATTTAACAGATAAAACGATTCCCATTATTGCGGATGCAAGAGCCGAGCAGGAGAGATTTATTAAGATACTTTTCACGGGGATGGCAGCTGACGAGATCAAAATGTTTGAGACGCTGCTGGCTATGATCTTTGACAACGCAAATAATGCGAACGGACTATAAACGAGGGATAGAGATAATGGGAACAGATAGTACTTTTTTAGGAACTGAGAAAATTGGAAAGCTCCTTTTCAGGCTTTCCATACCCGCAATCACGGCGCAACTTGTCAATATGCTGTATAACCTTGTCGACCGTATCTATATCGGACATATTCCCGGTGAAGGCACTCTGGCGCTGACTGGTGTCGGAGTCTGTATGCCGGTCATCCTGCTGATTTCGGCGTTTGCCGCCCTCGTGAGCATGGGCAGCGCGCCCAGAGCCTCAATTTATATGGGAAAGGGCGACAATAAAACAGCCGAAAAAATTCTCGGCAATTCATTTGTCATGCTTCTGATCATCAGCGTTATTCTGAGTGTTACTATTTATATCTGGAAAGAAAAGCTTTTGCTGGTTTTTGGCGCAAGTGAAAATACCATCGGCTATTCAATGAGTTATATGAGCATATACGTGCTCGGCACGGTGTTTGTACAGCTAGCACTTGGCCTGAACGCCTTTATCACAGCGCAGGGATTCGCGAAGGTCGGCATGTACTCTGTGCTGATCGGCGCTGTATGCAACACCATACTCGACCCTATATTTATCTTTGCCTTCCATATGGGCGTCGCTGGCGCGGCGCTGGCAACGGTCATATCGCAGGCTGTTTCAGCTGCCTGGGTCATTCATTTTCTTTGCGGTGGAAAGACCGTTTTGAAGCTAAAGAAGGAGAATTTCAGGCTTGAGCGCAGGATCGCGCTCCCCTGCGTCGCGCTCGGGCTTGCTCCATTCATCATGCAGGCTACCGAAAGCCTGATTGCCATCTGCTTTAATGCCTCGCTTCTCAAATATGGCGGGGACATTGCCGTCGGCACAATGACGATACTCCTGAGCATCATGCAGTTTTCGATGCTTCCGCTTGTTGGACTCACGCAGGGTGCGCAGCCGATCATCAGCTATAATTTTGGTGCGAGAAATGCTCAGCGTGTAAAGGAAGCATTTTTAATGCTGTTAAAATGCAGCGTAGCTTTTTCAACGGTGTTGTGGCTCTTGGTCATACTTTTCCCGCAGATTTTTGCAGGTATCTTTACATCCGATCAAAAACTGATTGGATTTACGACAAGCGCAATGCGCATCTATTTTGCCGCATCGCTTATATTTGGGGTCCAACTTGCCTGTCAGCAGACCTTTATCGCAATTGGAAACGCCAAAACTTCGTTGTTTTTGGCGGTGCTCAGAAAGATCATCCTGCTGATTCCCCTGATCTATATTCTGCCTCTGGTTTTCACCAATCAAACCACAGCGGTATATCTGGCTGAACCCGTTGCGGATATTATAGCCGTTTCCGTAACCGGGACAATGTTTGCGGTTCAATTCAGAAGAGCATTGCAATCACTTAAATAGGAAAAAGTGAAACCGGTATGCCAATTTCCGCTGAAGACGCACATCGGAAGGCTTGAAAGACAATTGAGCTCTGGGTAAGCTGTAAAAACGCATTTATCGGGTCTACCTGCTCATTCTTGACGAGATTGTGTATGATTGAAATATAGTTGTCAGCAAATTCTGCTTTTCCATAAATAGTATCTTGGCGAAGACTGCGTCCTTCATTATTTCAGTTAATAGCTTGTACGTTTGTTGTAATACCTTCGATAATCGCCGTGGCCCATAGGTCTGACGGCTTTTGTTGAACTCTATTCGGATGAATGAAAGATATTTCTCATCTTCCATATCCCTTTTTGTTTTTCTGCCGTTCTTCAGCCATTCATAGTATCCGCTTGTTGAAGTCTTGAGTGCTTTGGTCATCCTTTTCACCATGTGTACCATTTGTCAAGAACACTTTTAAAGGTATGGACAGCGGCACGTATTTTCTAAAACGGTTTTGCGCAAAAACAGAAATGCTTGCGGGGAAATGCCACAGACCCAGTACGGGGCAGCGCCCATGCCACACACTTTGCAAAGCAAAGTATAGTGTGTTATGCCTGCCCTGCCGACTACCGCTTCCGCTATCCGGCCTTTCTCGCCGCCACCACAAACTGCCCGTTTTCCGTGTGATAGGCGCAGGTAACCAGCGTCAGAAGCTCGTCGTCGTAGGAGGCGGTCACGCCGGTATCATATAAGGCAAGCGCCTTGATGTTG
>CAZBNU010000222.1:0-6806 GCA_964493075.1 uncultured Nitrospirales bacterium
ATGATTCCCTTCATGTTGATGTTCGGCGGCTATGGCGTCAAGACCATTATCGAACCGCTCCTCGCGAAGCAGTGGCGGAAGGGATTGGGACTCGCCGCGGTGTTCCTTGTCCTGTTTGCGCTGGCCCATATTGAGATCATTCCCTTTGAACCCGACCTGGCGCGTTGGCATGATGAACGCCGCCAGGCATGGACTGCTACCGACCGACTGGAAGCGGGCGTGGCGGATGTGCAGCGCTGGTTGGACCGCCACCCGGAGGACCCCTATGGCCACTACAACCAGGGCGTGATGCTTTTTGATCTGGGCAGGTATGAGGAAGCCTTGGACAGGTTCAATAAAGCGCTCACTCTCAAGCCAGACTACGACGTGGTACATTACAATAGGGCACTGGCGCTCTTTGAATTGGGACGGTATGACGACTCGGCACAGGCCTTTCAAAACCGGTTACAGGTTGCCCCGAAAGATGCGGAGGCCTGTTACGGGTTAAGCCGTGCGCTGGCGCAAACATCGGGCGTTGAAAAACAGCGGGAAGCACTGGAAAAAGCGCTTGCTTTGAACCCAGACTATGCGGAAGCACTGGTGGACCTCGCAGTTACTTATAAGGAAAGGGAAAATGCAGAAAAAGCCCGATCACTCCTTCAACATTCCCTGGAAAAGAACCCGGAACATGTCATGACCCGGTTCAACCTGGGGTTGCTGCTGGCAGAACAGGGACATTACGCGCAGGGACTTGAGCATCTCGAAGCCGCTCTGGAAGGCGAGCCCGATGATCCAGAAATTCACTACAACACGGGTCTTGCCTTGTTGCAACTGGAACGCTACCAAGAGGCAGTAGACCACTTCGAAACCACCCTTAAACTTGCTCCCGGTTACCGGGAGGTTTACTCGAATCTGGGATTGTGTCTTGCGCGGCTTGGACAACAGAAAGCCTCTGAAGAAACCTTCCAAAAAGCCTTTGAACTGTTGCCGGACTCTGTGGACACTTTTTACAACTACGGGTGCGCCCTGGAGGCCGCCGGAGAGTTTGAATCTGCCCGCGAGAATTTCCAGCAGGCCTTGCAACGCAAACCGGACAATGGCAAGGTGCATTTTGAATTGGGATTGTTGGATTTGCGCGACAACCGTCTGGAGGGGGCGCTGCACCATTTTATGGCGGCAACAGACAGGCTGCCGGGCTATCCGGAAAGCCATTACAACATGGGGCTTGTAAAGCAATTGCAGGGAGATGAAGACGAAGCGCTTCGCCATTTCCAGAAAACACTCGCATTAGACCCAGACCATTACGCCGCCAACCGCAGCGCTGGCCCCATCCTGCGCGCTCGTGGCGATACAGAAGCCGCGCTGGTTTGTCTTCGCGCCGCCATTGCAATAAACCCCGATGACAGTAAGACCCACTATGAACTGGGGGTGGCGTTGTATGACGCTGGCGTCTATGAACAGGCCATTACCCACCTTGAGGAATCGTTGCGTCTTGATCCGGACAACATCAAAACCCACAACAACCTGGCCCTTGCCCTGCATGCAGCCGACCAGCCGGAAGCGGCACTTGGACATTTTGTAATTTACCTGGATGCCAATCCCGCTGACGAGACGGCACGTTACAGTTATGCCCTTGCATTGATAGACGCTGGGGACTATCAACAGGCGGCGGAACTTCTTGAAACGCTCCTGGCGCAAACGCCGGACAAGGCCATGCTGCACTATGATTACGGGCGTGCGCTTGCCGGGCTGAAGCGCTACGAAGAAGCGGCTGCGGCAAACCAACGCGCCCTGTCGCTACAACCTGATTTTGTCAAGGCCATGAACAACATGGGGTTCATGCTGACCCTGGCAGGTCAGATCGAAGAAGCACAGACATGGCTGCAACAAGCACTGCAACTCGAACCGGAAAATCAGGACACCTTGTTCAACATGGGCTACGCGCATGTTGCTGCGAAACGGACGGAAGCGGCAGAAGAAAAATTCCGTGCTGTGCTGAATCAGAATGCCGATCATGCCCGTGCGAACCTCAACCTCGGGCTTATTCTGGAAGCGCAGGGCAAAAAGGAAGATGCCATTCTCCACTTCCGACGGGCCATCGAAAACGAGCCCAATCTAGCGCTGGCACATCACAACCTCGCAGGGCTGTTGCGCAAACAAGAAAAAAATGAGGAGGCATTGCAACACTACACCATCGCCCTGCAGGCAGACCCGGAGAATCCCAATACACCCAAAAACTGCGGCTTCCTGCTGACAGACATGGGGCGTATGGAAGAGGCGCAGGCTATGTTTGAAGCCGCGCTGGAACTGGCACCGGAAGATGCTGACGCCCATGTAGGCTTGGGCGATGTATTGACGGCACAGGGCGTTTTGGACGAGGCGCAGACCCATTACGAAACCGCATTGCGCCTGAAACCCGGTTATGGCATTGCCCTGAAACAATATGGATTCCTGCTGATGCGCCAAGGGAAGACGGCAGCCGCGCTGGAGCGTTTTGAGCAGGCCGTTGAAATCATGCCTGACGATGCCGGTATTCACTGTGGTTACGCGGACGCGCTCTTCGCAAAAGGGGAAACCGAAAAAGCCGAACAACAATACCAGCGCGCTATCGAACTGTACCCCGAGTTTGCGCTGGCATGGAACAATTACGGCGACCTGCTTACCCGAACCGGACGCACCGCAGACGCCATTGATGCGTACAACCGCGCCCTGGCGCTGGAACCTGCAAATGCCAACATCCTGTTGAATTTGGGCCGGCTATACGGACGGGAAAAGCGTATCGAAGACGCCATAGAATCTCTGGAGGCGGCACTGCGCCTGGAACCGGACAACCTGCGCGTGCGCGCCCTGCTGGGTGATATGTTCATGGAAAAGGGCGATGCCCAGGCGGCATTACGCGCCTACCAACGGGTGCTACTCGAGCGTCCGGACTGGCAGGAAATCCGGGATAAAGCAGCCGCCATTCGTTAAACGCATGAAGATTTGTAAGAAAAGATCGTTTTAATCTTGTGGTGCGGGTTTTAGGCCTACACCTCAATTTTTACCCATCTGTTTGCAATTGCTTACGTGAATTCTGGATAATACGCACGCTCTAGGCGCGTATATGGGCAGGCATGTATCTTTATGCCTGCATGGAGAGGAGATAAAATTCAGTTTTTGCTGTCCACTCTGCGTCAAGAAAGGAGGAATGCACTACCTAGCGATGCGCGATGGCATATACTGTGATGGCGATACCATTTGTTCCTTAATTATGAATAATCGAACCAGGGAGAGATTTTTACCATGCGTATTAAGTTTTTTGTATTTTTAGCCCTTGCAGGGCTGTGCTGTCTGCCGGTCATGGCAGAACTGCAAAACGTGGAAGTTGGCGGCAGCGTTCGTATCCGCGGCAACTATTACGACCTTGATTCACTTGGCGACATGAGCTTTGTGGAACAGCGCACACGCTTGGGCGTGAAGTCTGATTTCACCGATAACGTCTCCACAATGATTGAATTTGACTACTACAATTACTGGGGCGAAGATTTTCGTTCCCTGTACCTGACGGGCGCGGATTTTCGTGGTGGCGGCGGCAATGATGTTGACCTGTACCAGGGCTACATCAATGTTGCCAACATGTGGGGCACTCCGTTGCACCTGCGCGTAGGCCGTCAGGAATTCAACCTGGGCAACGCCTTCTTCATCGGCCTGGGTGATGAATCCGCCTTCTTCACCGGAACCTCCTATGACGCCGTTCTGCTGTCCTACATCACAGAAACATTTATGATTCATGCCTGTGCTGCAAAAACAGTAGAACAAATGGGTAACTTCTTAAGCAACGATGCCGACTTGTTTGGCCTGTATGCCACCTGCCTTGCCGTTGAAGATGTAGTCTTCGACGCTTACTGGCTGTTTGTGCGTGACGACGTCGCCCTTGTTGGCTCCAAGAACAACGTCCATACCCTTGGCCTGCGCGGCGCTGGCGCCATCGGCGCGTTTGATTTTGAACTTGAAGCGGCCTACCAGTTCGGCGGCGGCGAGGATATGCCTCCTCGCGCCGATGTTGACTATGACGAATTCGGTGTGAATGCGGAATTGGGCTATACCTTTGACGTGGCATGGCAGCCCCGCGTATTCGCCCGCTTCGCCTATCTTGGCGGCGGCGACCCGGATGACAGTTTCTGGAACAACGATGTGGATATGCCCTTCAATCGTCTCGGCTCCAACATCAAGTACAGTGAATTCCTGGACAACGATCCCACATCCAACCTGAAGGCCACCCTGTCCAACGTGCTGTTCTACAGCTTGGGTGTGCAGGCCAATCCGACCGAATGCCTGTCTCTGAAACTGGTGGGCGCTTACTTTGATGTGGACGAAGAAGCCCGCCGCGGCTGGTGGTTCTGGCGCAACGACGCCGACTCAACGCTGGGCTGGGAAGTCGGGCTGTATGCCGACTACAACTACAGTGAAGACCTGGTCTTCCGCGCTGGTTATGCGCACTTCTTCGGCGATGATGGCCTGGAAGGCAATGCAATCATCGGCAACGGCCTTGCAGTCTGGAACGGCGATGAAGACGACGACTACGATTACCTGTTTATTGAAACGGAACTCTGCTTCTAGGCGGTTCTGTTGACAAATTCTGAACGCCCGCTGCTTTGTTATGAAGTGGCGGGCGTTACTGTTTTTCAATTACCATATCACCCATATAACGTACATACTTGAAAGAATAATCTGTTTCCTTTGATGAAGTACAATTGAACACGCAAACGGCAAATTCCAAAGTGAAAGCGTCCTCCGTTGACAAGGGCGTCGCGTCAGGCGGCACAGACCGGTCGTTGGGTGTGGTCATGGCCTTTTTGCCGAAAGGGTTGGCGACCATCAGTCCATAGTCGCGGGTATGAAACCAGCAGGGGCGAAAATTGTCTGGGCTGCTCATCAGCATGATTCCGACGTACTGCCCATCAACAACGCCAGAGTAGGCGCACCAATCCGCCTGCTTGCCCCAGGTGCCATCTTCGTTAATACCGCCTGCACTGTTGTGAATTGTTCCGGAACCATGCTTGACGGTGAGCGGCGTTGCCATGCGCACACCCAATCCCATCTCTTCCTGATCGCCAAAGGCAATGCCTGCTTCTGCGGCGCGGAACTGTGACCGGGCGGTAATCCAGCGTTCTTCCGCTGTGGCGGTTATGGTGTATTCGCAGATTTCCTCGCAAAGTATTTTCGGGGTATTGCCTGTAGTTTCATAGGCATTCACCACCGTGAATTTCCCCGTTGTGCCGTTTTCCGGCGCATGTTCAAACCGCACATGCCGCACCCGCGCCTTATTGCGCCAGAAATCTTCGCCGCCGATGTCGCCGAATGCCAGCCAGATTCCCGGATGAAAGGTGGCATGGTCATCATTATTTTTGTCGACTTCGGGGTCCGGCGGATTTGTGCGCGTCACCTGTATGCCGTTCGGCGCTTTCACATCATAGAAATAGGGTCGCAGGATTTCGTCATCCTCATAAACATACACGGCGAAGGGCTGCCCATCCGCGAAAATCTGAATCTGGCCGGTTTCCTGCTGAAATGTAATCTCTGCTTCAGAGGCTGTCACACATGACAGCATCAGAACCATCGCTATAACTAACTTCATTAAACTAACCTTTCCAAGTATAGTCGGACCTGTCAGACCCGTCGCACATGTCGGACTTTTATAGCACAACTGGTAGTTCATATCCTTTCCGGTATTCGCGCTTATACAATGCCGCCGCTTCAGGGTCATTCACACACTGCCAGGTTTCTGGCTCAATCACCAGTCGCCGCTGCACCCGTGTGGCAATATTACCAAGATGGCAGAGCGTGGTGGATGTCGCGCCTTCCCTGATGTGTGAATTCAGACCAGACGGATCATTGGCCTTCACACAATCAAGGAAATTCCGGAAATGGTCCTTGATATCGGCATAAGGGCCAAAAACCTTTTCCTGCCCATCCACAAAAGTAACCTTGCTGCCTTCCCGTCCGAATTCAACCTTACCGTTGTCGCCATAAAACACGACCCCGTTGTCATGGCCTTCCAGTTTGTAGTTGGTCCACAACCGCATCTCAAATACCAACTGGCAGTCATCATACTCATAAATCACCGTCTGAGTGTCCGGCGTTTCGTGGTCGTCATCATAATAGTATTGCCCACCGGAAGCCACCACCGCGTTCGGGATAGTCACGCCCAACCCCCAGCGTGCCTGATCCAACTGATGAATGCCGTCGTTGCCGATATCCCCGGAACCATAATCCCAGAACCAGTGCCAGTTATAATGCCAGCGGTTTTGCGTAAAGGCATGTTTGGGTGCAGGCCCCAACCACATCTCATAATTTACCCCTTCCGGCGGATCGCATTCCGGTTCGCGGCCTATGGGCGGACGGTGCTGATGGTTGATGGCCTTCGCCATGCGCACCTTGCCAATGCCGCCATCACGCATAAAGGCAACGGCTTCCTGCAGGGCTTTACCTGCGCGCCCCTGGGTGCCATGCTGTACGCACTTGCCGGTTGTCTCGGCTGCCTTCAACAGCAGTTGCGCCTCGGCGATGTTATGGGAACAGGGCTTTTCCACATACACATGCTTGCCCGCCTTTAATGCCATCAATGCCAACGGCGTATGCCAGTGGTCAGGCGTGGCAATGCTCACGGAATCAATTTCGGGATCGCCAATAATGCGGCGATAGTCATCATAGACTGCCAGCGTCTTGAGGTGAGACAATTTCTCCGCAAAGGCATTGCGCCGCACCGGATCCACATCGCAGATAGCCACCAGATCACAGTCCTCAAATTCTGAAAACAGTTGTGCATGTCGTTTACCTTGGTTGCC
>CAZBNU010000223.1:0-6774 GCA_964493075.1 uncultured Nitrospirales bacterium
TCCCAAGACATGGCGTTGGCGGTGCCCATGGCGATGGCTCGGCGGGCGGTGGATTCGATGTCCATGCCTTGCGTAATGCCGAGGGCGAAGCCTGCCACGAGTGCGTCACCGGAACCAACAGGATTGATTTCCTTGATGGTGGGCGGCTGCATGTGGAATTGGATGTCCTCGAAGGATACCAGTGCGCCTTCAGCGCCGAGGGACAGCACCACGAGGGGAATGCCCATGCCGTGAAATCGGTTCACAGCGTCCCATTGTTCCGTGATGTTCGTGATGCTGCGCTGTAGCAGTTGTTCCGCTTCTTCGACGTTCGGTTTGACCATGTAGGGCAGTGCTTTTAGCGCCCGTTCGAAGATTACGCCGTAAGCGTCCACAATGGTTTTCACGTCCGCTGCATGTGCCAGTTGCACCACGTCGTGGTAGAAGTTGTCAAGGGTTGCATCCGGTGCGGAACCGTTCATGGTGATCAGGTCTATTTCCGGCAGTAGTTGTTCCACGAGTTCAAGCGCTTTGCTGCATTCTTCCGGGGTAACACGCGAACCAGGCTCGAACAGTGCGGTCTGTCGGTGGACAGGTTCTTCCAGTACGGTGGTGATGGTGCGGGTCATGTCCTGCACCCACACTGGAGCGCATCGCAGCCCGTCTTGTTGTTCCAGCATATCCACTACGTGCCTGCCGGTATGCCCGCCCACGAAAGGCATGGCAACCGTATCGCCTTCCATCGCTTTGATTGCCCGGGACACATTACAGCCCTTGCCGCCAGCGATACAGGTGTACCGGGGTGCCCGTATCTTCGCGCCAGGCTGCAGTGTGTCGATGAACACTGTCTTGTCCACACAGGGGTTAGGCGTAATGGTAAGAATCACAAGCCTTCTCCCGGTCAGGCGTTATCTTCCTGATACCGCGACAGGGCACATCCGGCACAACCCAGCACGCCGGAGTCTTCGCCCAGCCCGGCTGGCAGTATTTCACAGCGTTTTGCAGGTACTTCAAAAGCGTTCTTGCTCACTGTTTCCCGCACGGTGTCAAACAACATATCGCCCGCGTTAATCATGCCGCCGCACAAAATAATGCGTTCCGGATTCAGGGCATTTACCATGCTTGCTGCGCCGAGTCCGAGCCAGGTAGCCGTTTCCTTGAATACACGCGCCGCATAGGCATCGCCTGCCACAGCCGCTTTATTGATCATTTTTCCGGTCAGGTTTTCGGGGTCATTGCCGCACATTTCCTTCAGCGTTGTCTCGGCGGTGTCCCAGCCTTTTTTTGCCGTGCGCACCATACCGGTTACCGAAGCGTAGGCTTCGAGGCAACCACGGGAACCGCAGCCGCACAGGCGTCCGTCCCGCTGTATTTTCAGGTGTCCCAGTTCGGCGGCAGTGCCGTCAATGCCGCGCAGCAACTGGTTGAATACCACGATGCCGCCACCCACACCCGTACCCAGCGTAAACACCACAATGCTTGACGCGCCCTGCCCGGCTCCCATCCAGTATTCGCCGTAACAGGCCACATTGGCGTCGTTGTCAACATAGCAGGGAACGCCCAGCCGTGTTTTCATTTCCTCTGCTATAGGCACATTATGCCAGCCCGGCAGATTGGGCGGGTTGAAAACAACACCCGTCTGCCAGTTCATTGGCCCGGGAATTCCCATGCCTACGGCAAGTATATCCGACAAGGCAATATCCTTTTGTGCTGCCAGTTCCTTGACGGCGGTGGCCATCAGGTCCATAACGGCAACGGGGCCGGCATCGGCATTGGTGGGACGCGAATCCTTCGCAACCAGTTCTTTTGCTTCCGTAACTATAGCGGTTTTAATATTTGTGCCGCCCAAATCAACCCCAACGATAAACTTGCTCATTGCTGCATCTCTCCTGCCTGCTTTTGCGTGTATTCTAATGCCTGCTCCATGCGCGTCAACGCTTCTTCGCGCCCCAGGAGTTCCGTTAATTCATACATGCCGGGGCCCACCGTCTTTCCAGTAAGCGCTAGACGCGTCGAATTCACCAGCGAACCGATTTTTATTTCTTCAGAAACCACCTGTTCATAACTTTCTTTAAGCGCGTCCCGTTTCCATATTTCTGTTTTACGCATGCAGTCTAGCGCGGTTTGAAGCCAGCACACGGATCCGGGTTTGCCAAAGAATTTGCGTGCGCCTTTTTCATCGTATTCTGTGGGTCGTATAAAGAAAAAGTCTGTGTATTGAACAATATGATTCAGCGTAGGAATCTTTTCCTGGCAAATGGTCGCCACTTCAAGCAACCACTCATGGGAACGTGCATCTACATCCAGTCCGTTGTTGCGCATGATGGGCAGAACACGTTCGCAAAGTTCTTCGGGGGTCAACATGCGAATGTGCTGGCCGTTCAACCAGTCCAGTTTTTTTCGGTCGAACCGCGCCGGTGATTTTGTCAACCGTTTCAAGGTGAACAGTTTTTGCAGTTCTTCAAGGGTAAAAAATTCACGTCCTTCCTCCTCCGAAGTCCAGCCGAGAAGAGAAATATAATTGATGAGCGTTTCAGGGAGGTAACCATCGGCACGCCAGTCAAGCACATTTGCCCCATGAAGGCGTTTGCTGTATTTCTTCCCATGCTCATCATGCACCAGCGGATGATGCGCAAACCGCGGCAATGGATAGCCAAGCGCATTAAAAAGCATGACGTGGCGACCGGCGTTGGTCAGGTGGTCATCACCCCGGATGATATGGGAGATTTTCATCAAGCCATCATCCACTACTACTGCCAGATGAAAAATCGCATCGCCATTGGTTTTCGCAATGATGAAATCATCATATTCTTTGTTGTTGAAACGAACAGTACCCTGAATAATGTCATCTACCACTGTTTCTCCTTCAGGGACACGAAACCGCACACTATAGGGCGCATCGCCTTTGGCGGCAATTTCTTCGGGAGTAAGGTTACGACATTTACCCGAGTATCGGGGCGGCCGTTTTTCGGCTGCCGCCTGCTCGCGCATGGCTTCAATTTCTTCCTTGGTGCAGAAGCACTTGTAGGCTTTCCCCTCTTCAAGCAGACGCGCTACTTCGCGCCGATACACCTCGCGCCGTTGCGACTGACGGTAGGGACCGTATTCGCCCTTCTCCGGCTCATCCCCGAATTTTGGCCCTTCATCCCAGTCAATTCCCAGCCACTTGAAGCCCTCGCACATGGCGGCAACGTATTGTTCATCGGTGCGATCGGCATCCGTGTCTTCGAGACGCAGTATAAATGTGCCGCCCTGGCTGCGGGCAAAAAGCCAGTTATACAGGGCTGTTTTTGCTGTACCTATATGCAGAAAACCAGATGGAGAAGGCGCTATACGGCATCGAATCGGTGTATCACTCATTGGAATAAACAGTTTCCTTTTCTTAAAGCATGATTTCCCCGCATCTTTTCCTGCCGGATATGAGCAATCATTGATGACGATTATTTGAAATGCGGAAAAAAGTAGTATCGGGATTTTCGAGCCATCAGGCAGTATGAGAAATAATACCATGCCCCCAAATGCAATTGATAATTTTTACCGTCAAAATGGCACAGATCACGGAGAGGGCAATGAGGCAAATAGTACCAGGGGATCAGACCAGATGTAAGACCAGGTTGTACAAACTGGAAACTCATTGGGATAGCGTATGAAAGATACATGCCCGTCCATATACAGCACGTTGCCGCCACCGGGCACATGATTGAATATGGTGGATACTTCCGTTTCGCCGCCGGAAGTGCTGGAATAAACAATACTGGCGCCGGTCATATCATGCATAACGGCAAGGCTGCTTTGGGCTTGGGTGCTTGCGCCCGGATTATTGATGTCGGTAATGAAAAAACGCTCAATGCCTTCCCGCAGCCGGTATACAGTTTTGGGGCCGAAGTCCTCATGCTCAAAGGTGATATCCTTCTCCCATTCCTCTGGCAACACAGGTGGCATCACCATGTCGAGGAGCGACTGAACAATACTGGTAAGGGCGACCGTGGATGCCCAACTCGACGTATCTTCCAAATCAGTGGTGTTTAAATAACTCTGGTAGGGGTCGCGCAGGTATATTTCAGGTTGAATAGCCCACCCGTAGTAGTTGTAGGAAATATTGTAAAACCGGCACGGCACAAGATGCTCATTAGGGTCAGAATTAAAATTAAATTCGCCCTGTGTCGTGACTTTCTCGATGTCCGGATCAGAGGGACATAACAGAACGTTTACATCATTGAGATATTCTGGGTAGATGGCCGGACCGTCCGGGATAAATAATACGGCAACCTGTCCGATTTCTAAATCACGGCAGTCGCTTCCTTTTTTGCGCCGCAATGGCGGGAAACGCTCTCCAGAGGATTCGCCGCTGTACATTTTTAGTACCAAGCCCAATTGCTTGAGGTTGTTGGCGCAGGACGACCGGCGTGCTGCCTCACGGGCGCGTGCCAGTGCGGGCAGGAGTATGGCTGCCAAAATGCCAATGATGGCAATGACGACCAGCAGTTCAATCAGCGTAAATCCCCGCTTTTTCATGTGTGCTCCTTTCGTTCAGGAAGGGCTCTTCTGAACCAGTGCAGCCTCCATATTATAGTGTATTATTCCTGAATGATCGTCAATTCAAAAGGGGAATTGCAAGTTTTTATATTCAAAGAAATCCTGCATCACACGGGTAACGGAGATGCAGGATTATGAGTAGTAGTTTGCTTTGTCCATCAGGCTTCAGGATTGTAGTGCCTGAGTTTTTCGCCGATGTAAACCTGGCGTGGACGCTGGATGCGCAAATCCGGATCATCATGATTTTCCAAAAAATGGGCAATCCATCCAGGCATGCGACCTATGGCGAAGAGCACGGTGAACATTTCCTGGGGGATGCCAAGGGCGCGATAGAGAATGCCGCTGTAGAAGTCCACGTTCGGATAGAGTTTCCGCTCAATAAAGAACTCATCTTTCAGCGCCACTTCTTCAAGATTTTTGGCAACCTCGAGCAGGGGATCATGAATGCCCATCTCCGTCAATAGATTATCCACAGCAGTCTTTAGTATTTTGGCGCGCGGATCGAAATTGCGGTAAACTCGATGGCCGAACCCCATGAGTTTGAAAGGGTCATCCTTTTTCTTGGCAAGATTGACATACTTCATGTAGTCGGCATTGTCATCGGCTATCCGGTGCAGCATGCTGAGTACCGCTTCGTTTGCGCCGCCGTGCAACCTTCCCCAGAGCGCGTTGATACCAGCGGAAACAGACGCATAAATGTTTGACTGGGTACTGGATACCATGCGCACAGTGGAGGTGCTGCAATTCTGTTCGTGGTCCATGTGAAGAATGAGAAGCATGTCCAAGGCGTTTTCCATCACCTTGGGCACCACGTATTCCTCGGCAGGTGTGGCAAACATCATGCGCAGGAAATTGGCGGCATAACTGTGATCTGTGCGCGGATAAATGTAGGGCAAACCAACAGATTTCCGATAAGAAAAAGCCGCAATGGTTTTTACCTGACCAATAAGACGCTGAACGTTAAGGTTGATATGCTCTTCATCGTTTGCGTCATAAGGGTAGAAGGAAGACATGGAAGAAACCATCGAACCAAGAATATTCATGGGGTGTGCTGTCGTGTTGAAGTTGTCAAAAAAATTAACCTGGCTGGCGTGAACAAAACTGTTCAAGGTCAGTTGTTTGCGCCATTCTGCAAATTCGTCTTCCGTGGGAAGGCGACCATAAATTAAAAGATAAGCAGCTGCGGAAAAACGAACTTTACCGGCCAACTCTTCAATCGGATAGCCACGATAGCGAAGAATTCCTTTGTCGCCGTCAATGTAGGTTATGGCGCTTCTACACGCGCCCGTATTGGCAAAGCCTGGATCAAAGGTCACAACCCCAGCAGTATCGCGCAATTTTCGTATGTCAATGGCAACTTCATTTTCAACTCCCGTGATGACGGGCAATTCATATTCTTTGCCACCGATTATCAACTTGGCATTATCCATGGGGAACTCCTTTTTTTCATGTTACCTGTGGGTGGATGCAGCTATATCAGTTCTTTACTCTTAAGAACTCGCAGCTACAGAAACATGCTACAGAAAGCGCTACAGCCCAAAGCACTCTATAGTCACAGCGAATCTAGTATAGCCGATAAGGCACGTTAATATCAAGGCTACACAAATAGCGCAGTATATTCACATGCAGTTACTAGTTGGAGCATCAATATATTTTTCTCCACAGACGGAGGCTTTCCGTCTTAACCAAGCACTTTACGGCAAACCTCGCTTAACAGCTTTCCGTCCGCGGCATCGCCTAGTTCCTTCTTCATGGTGCCTGTCAGCTTGCCCGCATGATTCATGTCAGGATTGGTTGCCAGATAGGCGCGCACATGTTTTTCCAGTGCCTCTTCCGAAAGTTGCTGCGGCAGAAACTCTTCCAGAACACTGATTTCAAGGTTTAGTGCCGCGACCTCTTCGGATTTTTCAAGTTCCTGATATACCTCCAGACTTTGCCGACGTTTTTTGACTTCAGCCCGCAATACTTCTATCGTCTCATTATCAGTGATGGTGGTGTCTTTGGTGCGCTCTTTTTCCTTTATCAGTATCGCGCCTTTGGCCATGCGAAGTGTATCCAGTCGTGCGTGGTCACGCGCCTTGGTGGCATCCTTAATTGCGTCTTGTATGCGTTCACGTAGGGTCATATCGTTATCTCCAGTGGGTTGCTATGTTGTTTGTTTACAGAGCCCATATTGTATGTTATGGGTTGGTGCTGCAGCAAGCCCGCATATTTCGTCGCTTACGTTTCTGGTAGTTTACCGTTGTAGTTGCATTTGGT
>CAZBNU010000224.1:0-6714 GCA_964493075.1 uncultured Nitrospirales bacterium
ACCTTTAAAGGGTAATTTCATGAAGATGTGGTATGGTATTTTAATTGCGGTAGTGTTGATAATTGTTGTAGGCGCAGGCTGTCTGCATTTAAGAAAGGGAGGAGAAGCGGTGAATGTACTTAGGCATACGATGAAAGACATTGACGGCAACGATGTTGACCTGTCCCAGTATCTTGGTAAGGTGGTCATGGTTGTAAATGTGGCTTCAAAATGCGGATTCACACCGCAATACAAGGAACTGGAGGATCTGTATCAGAAATACAAGGACGACGGCTTTGTCATCCTTGGCTTTCCTGCCAATGATTTCCTGCATCAGGAGCCCGGTACAGACGAAGAAATCAAATCCTTTTGTTCATTGAATTATGGCGTTACCTTCCCCATATTTTCAAAGATCACCGTGCTCGGCAGAAACAAGGCGCCCCTCTATGAGGATTTGGTCTCAAGAAAAACCAATCCGAATCATGGCGGCATGATCAAGTGGAATTTTAGCAAGTTTCTGATTGGTCGCGACGGGAAGGTCATCAACCGCTTTGCACCCACCACCTCACCGAGCGATAACTCAGTGATAACAGCCATAGAAAATGCATTGGAAGATGAATCTACCAATGCCACAGGCTGAAATCCAAATCAAGAAAAACTTGATTTATGGACGTGTTTTTTGAGATACTTCACGCGTAAGAATAGGGTTGACTGTATTTATTCGTTTCTTTACGGGGCGCGTTGGCACCCCTTAAGATCGGTAACGCTGCGGCTTCCAAGTCCTGTTAGGCGTTGGAGGTGTATCCCGGGCAATTACGATTGAATTGTATCGCTAGTGTTGCATTCATAAAGACAGTATTCCCAAACAAAATGTGTTCTTGAGGAAGTTCCCAAAACAGGTAAGCACGAAAGGAAAATCTACCTATGGCAACGAAAGTCGGTATCAATGGTTTTGGCCGCATCGGCCGCAATGTATTCAAACTCCTGATGGAAGAGTCCGCATTTGAGGTTGTTGCAATCAACGACCTGACCAATGCAAAAACACTTGCTCATCTGCTTAAGTATGACAGCGTAAGCGGCGTATACGGCAAAGAAGTCAGCGCAAAAGAGGACGCCATCGTCGTAGACGGCAAAGAAGTAAAAGTAACAGCCGTGAAGAACCCCGCCGAGCTTGGTTGGGGCGCTATGGGCGTTGACCTCGTCCTGGAATCCACCGGCGTATTCCGCGCCAAGGCACAGTGCATGATGCATGTTGAAGCTGGCGCGAAAAAAGTACTGCTGAGCGTTCCTCCGAAGGACGCTGTGGACGCTATTATTGTATGCGGCGTCAACGACGACGTTCTGAAGTCAACGGATGTGGTTGTGTCCAACGCCAGCTGTACCACGAACTGCCTTGCCCCAATGGCAAAGGTAATCCACGAAAACTTCGGCATTATCCGCGGTCTGATGACCACCACCCACGCCTACACCAACGACCAGGTCGTACTTGACATCCCTCATAGCGACTTGCGTCGCGGCCGTGCAGCGGCCTACTCGATTATCCCGACCACGACCGGCGCCGCCCGCGCTGTTGGCGAAGTGTTACCCGACTTGAACGGCAAACTTGACGGCATGGCCATGCGCGTACCTGTTATTGACGGCAGTGTGGTTGACCTGGTTGCCCAGGTGGAAAAGAACACCACAAAAGCCGACCTGAACGCCGCGATCAAAGCCGCAGCGGAAGGCCCGCTGAAGGGCATCCTACAGTACATGGAAGACCCGATTGTGTCCTGCGACATCATCGGCAATCCCCACTCCAGCATTTTCGACGCAGCCCTCACCACCGTTATGGACGGCAACTTCATTAAGGTTATCTCCTGGTACGATAACGAATGGGGTTATTCAAATCGCTGCATTGACCTGTTCAAAAAGATGGCGTAAACAAATTAATAGTACATGACGGGCGGAGCCGCGCATCAACGTTCGGCTCCGCCTTTCTGAATAACAACTACAGGAGCGAGCACCATGAATAAATTACAGATACAAGACCTGGACCTTAAAGGCAAGACCGTATTGATGCGGGTGGACTTCAATGTACCGCAACATGAGGACGGAACTGTCCGGGATGACACCCGTATTCGTGCCGCCCTGAAGAGCATTAATTATGTGCGGGAGCAGGGTGGCAAACTGGTACTGATGTCGCATCTTGGTCGTCCGGGCAACCTCGAGAAAGCCAAGGATGATGCCGAAAAAGAGGCTATGGAAAAGAAAAACGCCACGTTGAAGATGGACCCTGTTGCAGACGCATTACGCGAACTCGTGGGTGGCAATGTGACGAAGCTGGATGCTTGTGTGGGACCAGAAGTGGAAGCCGCCGTGGCTGCCATGGAAACAGGCGATGTTATTTTGCTTGAAAATACCCGTTTTTATAAAGGGGAAACAAAGAACGATCCGGAATTTGCCGCAGCGCTGGCCAAACTTGGCGACGTGTATGTTTCCGACGCTTTTGGCACCGTACATCGTGCCCATGCTTCCACAGAAGGCGTAACCCATCACATTGCGCAGAGCGCAGCAGGCTTTTTGGTTGCCAAGGAAATGGCCTATTTCGGTCAGGTGTTGGATAATCCTGAACGCCCCCTCACCGCGCTGCTGGGCGGCGCCAAGGTGTCTGATAAGATTACTGTCATTGAAAACCTGTTGAACCTGGTGGACACGCTGATTATCGGTGGCGGTATGGCGTACACCTTCCTGAAGGCCAAGGGCCTTGAAATTGGCAAATCGCTGCTGGATAAAGAGGGGATTGAAGTAGCAAAGAAGACGATGCAGATGGCAGAAGACAAGGGCGTAAAACTAATTCTTCCTGTGGATATCGTTGTGGGCGATGACTTCAGCAACGACGCCAACACACAAATCGTTAAAGTTGATGCCATTCCCGCAGAATGGGAAGGGCTTGACATTGGTCCCGAAACGATTCAACTTTTCAGTGATGTGATTAAGACCTCCCGCACTGTTGTGTGGAACGGTCCGGTCGGTGTTTTTGAAATGGAAACCTTTGTCAAAGGCACTCGCGCCCTTGCTGATCTGCTTGCCGAAAGCGACGTTATCAGCATCATCGGCGGCGGCGATACTGCAGCGGCGGTAACCCAGTTCGGACTTGCAGACAAAATGTCTCACGTTTCCACGGGCGGCGGCGCTTCCCTTGAAATGCTGGAAGGCAAAATACTCCCCGGTTTGGCGGCATTAACGGACAAACCTGCAAGCGGCTGTTGCTGTTGCAATAATTGCTGCTAAAAAAAAGTCGGATAGACCATCCGTTTTTTGATATACTATAATTCCTTCATATTTGTTTAACTTACCCGCCACTCGGACGAACGGTTCACCGTCGTCGTGCTGGGTGCGGGCGAATACCCCAGAAAGGTGAAAAAAAATGACACTGGCAAAAGAAACCAAAAGCAAACTTATCGGGGAGCACGGCTCCAACAACGAGGATACCGGGTCCGTGGAGGTGCAAGTTGCGATCTTCACAGAACGCATCAATCAACTCACCGATCACCTGCGGGCGCATCCCAAAGACTTCGCCTGCCGTCGTGGGCTGTTGCGCCTCGTAGGCAAACGTCGCAATCTGCTTAACTACGTCCACAAAAAAGATGTTGAGCGCTACCGCGCCCTGATCGGCAAACTGGGACTACGCCGATAATCCTGTCTTTGCAGACGAAATACCGCGGGTTTCAGGTTTTACCTATGCGCATTCCCAAACCCGGCGGTGTTTTCCTGCCCATACTGACACTTGAAGCAACAAGATAGAAAATTACAAATAGAAACGATGACGCACGGTTAGTCACCAGGGTGGCTTGCGTGCAGTAACAAGAGGTAAGAAAAATGGTAGAGAGAATTTCTGTACAAGTGGGCGCTGCCGAGTTGCAGTTTGAAACCGGGCGTATTGCCAAGCAGGCGCAAGGGGCAGTTATCTGTCAAAGCGGCGACACGATGGTATTGTCCGCCGTTACGGTGGCGCCTGAGGCAAGGGCGGGGCAGGATTTCTTCCCCATGACCGTGGATTACCGGGAAAAGTTTTATGCGGTGGGACAGATTCCTGGCAACTTTTTCCGTCGTGAAGCAAGGCCTTCCGAACGCGAAATCCTAGTGTGCCGTATGACCGACCGTCCATTGCGACCGCTGTTTCCCAAGACATTCCTGAACGAAATCATGGTATGCCAAACGGTATTTTCCGCAGACAACATCCATAACCCGGATGTGCTGTCCATGAATGCGGCTTCTGCCGCGTTGCACATCAGCAAAATCCCGCTGCTTCAGCCCATCGGCGCAGTGCGTGTTGGATTGATTGATAATGAACTGGTTGTGAATCCCCCCATGCCGGACATGGCCAAGAGCCGTTTGGACATTATTGTTGCGGGCACCTGCGATTCCATCTGTATGGTGGAGGGATGCGCGGATGAATTATCAGAAGTTCAAATGGTGGAAGCCTTGGAATTTGCCCACGAACACATCCGCAAAATTGTAGCATGCATTGAAGAACTGCGCACGCGGGTAGGTGTTGAAAAGATGCCTGTACCCGAACCAGCTACGAACCCGGAACTGGCGGCAGAGGTGGAAGCCCTTGCTGCGCCACGCATTAAAGAAGCGCAGGCCATCCGAGAGAAACAAGATCGTTACGACGCGCTGGATACCATCAAGGCAAGCCTTGTGGAAACGCTTACTGAGCGCTATGGCGAGGAAAAGTATTCGGAACTCGCCGGCCTGGCAATGGAAATATACAGCAACCTGAAAAAAGATATAATGCGCAAGGCTGTCGTGGAAACCAATGTGCGCATGGATGGTCGCCAACTGGATGAAGTGCGGAAGATCACCATTGAAGTTGGGATATTACCCCGTGTACACGGCAGTGCGCTATTTACCCGCGGTGAAACCCAGGCAATCGTTGCGACCACACTGGGCACCAGCCGCGATGAAATGCGCCTGGACGAACTAACAGGCGACGAATTCCGCCGCTTCTTCCTGCATTATAATTTCCCACCCTGGTCAGTCGGCGAAGTACGTCGCGTAATGGGCCCGGGGCGCCGTGAAATCGGCCACGGCAAACTTGCGGAACGCGCCCTTGAAGGTGTGCTTCCTTTTGCGCAGATGAAAGACGAAGATGAAAACGCCGAAGAAGTTAGTTTCCCTTATACAGTGCGCATTGTTTCCGACGTGACAGAAAGCAACGGTTCCAGTTCAATGGCCACCGTATGCGGCGGCTCTCTGGCCATGATGGACGCTGGCGTTCCGGTCAAGAGTGCGGTGGCAGGGATTGCCATGGGTCTTATCAAGGAAGGCGACGAAGTGCGCATTCTTTCAGATATTCTGGGTGATGAAGATCATCTGGGCGACATGGATTTCAAGGTATGCGGCACAGAAAAGGGCATTACCGCTTTTCAGATGGATACCAAGGTAAAGGGTCTGTCCCGTGAAGTGATGGAGAGCGCCCTGGCACAGGCCCGCGCCGGTCGTGAACACATCCTGGGCATCATGAACGAAGCGCTGCCGGCGCCACGGCCTGAACTGTCCTCTTATGCACCACGGATTTTCACCATCAAGATTCATCCTGATAAGATTCGTGAAATCATCGGCCCAGGCGGCAAGGTGATCCGTCAAATTCAGGCTGAAACCGGTGCCGAGATTGACATTGAAGACGACGGTACCGTGAACATCGCCGCACTGAACAAGGAAAACGCTGATGCGGCCATAGAGATGATCAATGAAATTGTCGCGGATGTTGAAGTCGGTAAAATCTATCATGGTCACATTACGCGGATCATGAATTTTGGTGCATTCTGCTCTGTCATCGGCAACAAGGAAGGAATGATTCACATTTCCGAACTTGCCGACTTCCGCGTCAACAACGTTACTGATATTGTGAATGTGGGCGACGAAGTGGATGTGAAGGTCATAGAGATTGATAGCATGGGCAGGGTTAACCTTTCAAAGATTGCGGCTGACCGCGAACTGGACCAGGTACAGCCCAAACCTGAAGGCTATGTGGAAGACCGGGGCGGCAGTCGCAGCGATGGTGGCAGCCGTGGCGGTGGCGGGCGTGACCGTGGCGGACGTGACCGTGGTGGACGCGACGGTGGTGGGCGCGACCGAGGCGGACGTGACCGCGGCGGACGCGGCGGCGACCGCAACAGGAACCGCGACCGTTAGTATCGAATATAATTCATGAATGTTGCCGTCTCAGTGCGGCAACATTTTTCTTTTAACCGGCTTTGCAGGATTTATTTTGGACACGAACAAAACACCAGAGATTAAACTCCATCGGCTCGATAATGGCTTTACGATTGCAATGGAACGTCTTCCCTATCTGCACTCTGCTTCGTTGGGGATATGGATAAAGACGGGCAGTGCCGCAGAGGAACGCCACGAGGCAGGGCTCGCTCATTTTCTTGAACACCTGTTTTTCAAAGGGACCAAGACGCGTAATGTCCATGAGATCATGGAAGCCGTAGAAAGCCGGGGCGGCTATTTGAATGCGGCCACTTCTCGTGAGTATACAACCCTCTACGTGCGAATGCTCAGCAAGCACATCAACGTGGGCATTGAAATACTCGCCGATATCCTCATGAATTCCACGTTCACGGACACGGAAAAAGAGCGGGGTGTCATCCTTGAAGAAATTGCCGCTATAGAAGATACGCCCGATGAACTGGCACACGATCTGCTTTCGGAATTTCACTGGCCTAATCATCCACTGGGCAGACC
>CAZBNU010000225.1:0-6707 GCA_964493075.1 uncultured Nitrospirales bacterium
CATAAAAAAAGGACTTACGCTGACGTAAGTCCTTGATTTTATTGGTAGCGGGGGTAGGATTCGAACCTACGACCTTTGGGTTATGAGCCCAACGAGCTACCAGACTGCTCCACCCCGCGATATCGATTGGTTCATTATAACATAGCAAGCCTTACGCATCAACCCTTTTGATAGTTTTTTTTGATAGTACACAACCATTGCGGTTATGCTAGTGTCGTATTGGGTTGTATGTTGACTTTTAGATTGCCGTGCATTTGAAGAGTTTAATTTTGTTTTCCGTTTATGGTTTCCTCGGTCTAATTTTTCTACCGTGTAGACCAAAAAGGAGCAATGTATGCGCAGGAATGCTTTTACACTGATTGAACTGCTTGTTGTAATTGCCATTATCGGTATTCTGGCAGCCATCCTCCTGCCCGCCCTGGCGCGGGCGCGCGAAGCTGCCCGACGTTCGAGTTGTCAGAATAATCTCAAGCAGTGGGGCCTCACGTATAAAATGTATGCCAATGAGGCGCCAGGGGAAAAGTTTCCCACCATCCAGATACATGATATGGAGGGTAAACTGGATATTACGGAACTTGCTGTGGGCCCTGCCATCCATGCGATATACCCAGAGTATCTCACTGATCCGTCTATTGCGATTTGCCCATCGGATTCGAAGGAAGATATTGCGTATGTCACGAGTACACAGACATTGAGCGGTAATGAAACGGGTGTGCCAGCCATATTTAGAAAGCCCAGCCGTATTGACGCCAGTTATATTTATTTCAGTTGGGCTTTTGATAACGTGGAAGACGTTGCGCCGGTGGCGGACTGCACCACCAATCTGCTGGCATTGCTGCAATACCTGGGGTCTCCTGATGTTTCGGGTGATATGGACGTGCCCATTCAACTTGCCCAGGGTCTGGAAAGCGCACTGCAGAAACTGATGGATTCCGGGTTGAAAGCATCCGCGATTGATCAGGACATTGATATGCCCTTATACAATAATGAGTATTACGGCAACGGGCAATCTCCCAAAGTGTATCGCCTTCGCGAAGGTGTCGAACGCTTTATGATTACGGATATAAATAATCCCGGTGCCAGCGCCATTGCACAAAGTACGCTTTTTATCATGATGGATATGCTGGGTGCCGGTGCTGCCACCGGACGATTCAATCATATCCCGGGCGGCTGTAATGTCCTGTATATGGACGGTCATGTTGAATTTATCCGCTATCCGACGGCGCCGCCGGTATTGCCGGAAGTCGCCTTGCTCGTAGGAGAACTGACAGGGGACGTCTGATACAACGCTACATTTTCAGGAGAAGAGTCATGGAACGGTTTTCTTTTTTCGCCCGGCTGTGTGTGCTGGCTGTAGTTGCTGTGGCGCCAGCAGGAATCGGCTCTTTCGCCCGGGGGCAGATGGTCCCTTTGGAAAATCCCTCTTTTGAACTTGGGGAAGAATCTCCGGAAGGATGGCGACTATCCGGCGGCGAAGGCGGCTGGTTTGAAGATGCCGCCAGCGGCATGCGTGCTGTTTATGTTGCTGGCGAGGCCAATTCCCAGGCGTCCACCTACTGGTACACCGAACCCATTCCTTTTGAACCAAACGCCTGTTACCGGTTCACTTTTCAGGTGCGTCGGATGGAAGGTTCCGGCGGATCGCCCATTACGGGCCCGACCTTTTGCAATCGCGACCTCCATGAAGTGACTCCGGATTGGAAATCGTACGCGTCGTATTTTGTGTCCCCTTCAAAAAATGCGGTTGCCGCGTTGCGTCTGGGTCAGTGGAACGCCGAAGGCACCATTGCTTTCGACGATGTTTCTCTAGTGGGGGTTGCGCCGGTTTATTTGAATCGCAACGGCGTCGTGCTGGGTGATGGGGAATCCATCACGGGCAACGAATATTTGTTCACCGCGCCTCTCACTGGAGATTCCGCCAACCATGCGCGCACGCTGCAGGGATACGACTGCTCCTTCAACAAGCCGCGCTGGGTATTTTCCAATGGCAGTTGGGTGGTATATCACCATGAAGTGGCAGGTATTGCACAGATCAGCGGCGAGGTGGAAGTCTCCATCGGCTATTACCAAGGCGGCAGGTTGGTTGTGGAAGCGAGCAGCGACGGGGAAAACTGGGTTGAGGTGGGAAGCCAGAATGATTTGGGCACGTTAAAGGCATCTGTTCCTGATTCCCTGTTTCCTGCCACTAGTATTCTGATTCGGTTTACGGCAGCACCGTCGGACAATGCCGCAGTGCCGGTTAACCTGCAAATACACGGCTACACCTATCGCGCCTCGTTGGAAAGCGCGCCGGGGGATTTTCACGGAAAGACGACTTTTGTTGCCGTTCCGGAATCTGACGAAACGGTACGTTTATCTTTTGAAGACCTTGGGGAGGGCATTCCCGGTGGCAACAACGCACTTCAGTTTTCGGCAGTTAACCTGTCCGATAACGCCGTCACCATTACCCCGCATCTGAATGTTGTTTCCGGACAGGATGCTGCTCTGGAAACAACCTCGGTGCCAGTCACTCTCCCGGCAGATTCATCGGAAGCCGTGTCGGTAACCATGCCTTACGAAGTTGCCGGAGCAGGGGATGTACTACTAACCCTAGACCTTGGGGATGAGGTGGCCTATCGCGCCGAAGCAGGTTTTAATGTTTCCTGCATTTTTGATTCGGGATACGGCATGACGCTTCCGGATTCTTCCGATGCGGTGGCCTTGTGGTGGGCTTCGTCCGGTTGGAAAATCAGCCGCACCCGTCCCACCCCCAAAGAACAGTCACCTGCCATGCGCATCCAACTGGCGCAGAATGAACGGGAGGCCGCGCAGTTTGTGTTGCGTCCGGAAACGTCTTTGCATCAATTACGCATGACACCGCAACCGCTGAAAACGGCTGATGGGAGCGTGCTTTCCGCTGCATCCATCGAAGTGTTGCGCGTTGGCTATGTATCGGTCACCCAGTCCACCGACTATGTGGGTGCAGTGACCTCCTGGCCGGATCCGTTGCCGCCGGTCACGGAACCGGTGAATTTGAAAGACGGCGAGAACCAGCCATTCTGGGTGTGCGTGCATGCCGCCGCCGATACGCCTGCAGGCACCTACCGTGGCGACATCGTCCTTGAGGCGGACGGTTGGAAAGCGTCTGTGCCGCTGGAAGTCGAGGTGTTTGATTTCGCGCTGCCCGAACGGAAAACCTGCGTCAGCGCTTTTGGCTTCGATGCCGCCCTCGCGTTTCGGTATCACAATGCAACCACGGAAGCAGATCGCAGAAAAGTATATGAAAGTTATCTTTCCATCCTGAGCGATCACCACATTTCCATTTACAATCCCGCCGTCCTTGATCCCATCCAGTATGACTGGCCGCATCTGCCCAAATGGCAGGGAGGAGAAAGGGACTTCAAAGACAGCAAGGACGAAAAGGACGGAGCAGCATCGTTGTCGCTGCAGGATGAATCAACCACGGCAAATGTCGCCGCGCATTATGATGAACGCTTCGCTATTCCTAAAAAAGGGTTGCACATTCAGTTCGACTATAAAACTGGAACACCGGGACATGAATTCCAGATTACCCTACTGCATTACGACGTGTCCGGCGGCTGGCTGCGCGGGCGCAACAATGATATTGTCGTCAAGGGCAATGGTTCCTGGCAGCATTTCAGTCAGGAAATCAGCGCATTTCCGGACGGTGCCACACAATTCATGCTGCGTTTCTGGGCGACCCGTTACAGCGAGGAAGGCACGGCAACGGGAAGCGTATGGCTGGATAATGTCATCGTCCGTGACGCGGGATCCGGCACTATTTTGATTCAGGATAATTTTGAAACACCGACGGAGAATCTGGCGGAACTCTTTGTTCCGGAGTTTGACTGGACCGCATGGGATGCCGCCATGACCCGCGCCTTCGACCACTATCATTTCAATGCGTTTGCATTGCCTGTTCCGGGACTGGGCGGCGGTACGTTCCATTCCCGTCACGATCCCAGTCTGCTTGGCTACGGTGAAGACACCCCGCAATACAAGGCCGCATTTACCGCATGGTGCCACGCTGTGGAATCACACCTGCGGGAAAAAGGCTGGCTTGACGATTCCTATGTGTACTGGTTTGATGAACCGGAACCGCCCGATTATGAATTTGTGATGAACGGGTTCAGAAAACTGAAAGATGCGGCACCGGGCATCGGCCGTATGCTGACGGAACAAATCGAACCGGAACTGGTCGGTGGTCCGAATATCTGGTGCCCCATCACCAATTGTTACGACTACGACATGGCACGGGAACGGCAGGCGGCAGGCGAGAAAATCTGGTGGTATGTGTGTACCGGACCGAAAGCGCCGTATGCGACTTTGTTCATTGACCATCCCGCCACGGAACTGCGCGTGTGGTTGTGGCAGACCTGGGAACGCGCTATTGACGGCGTACTCATCTGGCAGACCAACTACTGGCACAGTGACGAGGCGTATCCCGATGCGCCGCAGAATCCCTACGAGGATCCCATGGGCTGGACAACCGGATACAGCACGCCCACCGGCGCGAAACGTCCCTGGGGCAATGGCGACGGACGGTTTATCTATCCTCCACTCGCTGCCGCAGATGGACAGCCGGAAGCGCCGGTGTTCGATGATCCCGTCAGTTCCATACGACTTGAAATGCTCCGCGATGGCATTGAAGATTATGAGTATTGCGTTATTCTTCGCGACCTGCTGGGCAAACACAAGGAACGGCTGTCTGAAGAAGAACTGGAGAAGTATCAGAAGCTTCTGGAAGTGCCCGATAGCATCACGCAATCCGTGACGGAATTTACCTGGGAACCAGCGCCCATTGAAGCGCACCGTGAAGCCGTTGCGAGGGCTATTGTTGAGTTGATAAAACAATAGCAATAAGATTGGCAGCAAGACAGATAGCCTCATCAAAATATAACAGATGATGTTAGAAATTCTAACATCAAGTGTTATATTTTACATACCTTTCCCTGAATATTGATTTCTCTGCGATACCGTATCTTGAAATATCGTGTGTTTTCTGTATAGGCTATACTACAACGAAAGATAACCTACCAGCACAAAAAGGAAAGCACCATGATTGAACTGGGCATGCACACGGACAATTGGCGTACGTTGAGCGGGAGTTTTGCACAGGCGGCGGAATGCGCCGTCAAGTATGGACTGAAGCATCTGGAGTTTGCCGCCATACACGGGCAGTATTTCATTCAGGCCATGGGCTATGAACCAGGTATCTCGCTCCAGTCCAATCCCCGCGCATTGAAGCGGTACTGCGACGAGAAGGGGCTGAAAATTTCACAGATTGACGGTTCCTATCCCTTCATGGGTCCGGACGGCTCGGCCTATGGCGTGCAGTATGTGCAACAGTCCATCCGCTTTGCCGCAGAACTGGACTGTCCCATGGTGGACACGGTGGACGGCGGCGCAGAGATTCCGGGCTATACCCGCGACGAAATCTTCCGCATTACCTGCGACAACTACCGGCAGGTGCTGTCCTGGGCGGAGGACTATAACATTATCCTGAACGTGGAACCCCACGGCCCGTACACCAATGACATTGAGTTCATGTTGAAACTCTTCAAACATTTCGATTCCGAATATCTGCGCTGCAACTTTGACACGGGCAACACGTTCATCGCCGGGCACAACCCGCTGGAATACCTGAAAGCGCTCCGCCCCTACGTGTCGCACTGCCACATCAAAGACGTGAGCGAAGGGCTGGCCGCTGCCGTGCGCGGAGAAGAAACCGGCATCGCCTGCAGCGAAGTGCCCATCGGCGGCGGCATCAATGCCGACAACATCAAGAACTGCATGAACTACCTCAAGGAAACCAACTGGGACGGCGTTGTCTCTCTGGAATGCTATGGCGCGGATGATAATATCCGCCAGAGCGTGGAGTTTTTGCGGGCGTTGGTGTAAGGCGAAAACGAAAGGGATGTAGGGTGGGTGAAGCGTAGCGAAACCCACCATTTTCCTGCATATTCTGATATAATCAGAGACAATGACATCGTTATTATCCCGCGAAAACAAAGGCATTTGTAATGATTGAAAAAGTGGTTAAAAAAACAAATCTAAATGATAAGAATGCCGCATTAGATGATTTGGTGTATTGGCTGAGCAAGACGCCTGGGGAACGGGTTGCGGCAGTGGATTACTTGCGAAAACAGGCGCATGGGGATATGGGGCGGATTCAAAAGGTTGCTCGCGTTATTGAATGCCCACCACGTTAACGATATGCTTGCTGGTGGGTACGCGCTTGTGTTTGGTGTGCAGGGAATTCCTGCGGGGGTATTGCTACTCGTTACTCTTTTGGTATTTCGGCAGATACCCCTGGAAGTCGGCGGGATTCCAGTCGCTCTTTCGGTATGTGATGGGTGCAGGATCAAGCCATTTGACCAGCGTGTCTTTCAATTGAAATGCAAAGAAATGATTGCCCACGGGAGTGTAATGTCCTGAGCAATACCGGGCAATATAGGCTTCGGGCGTCAGATTAAACGCCTCGAAATCCTGCAGGTGCGCGAGGTTTACATCAAAATAGAGAAACCCTTCTTGATCGAGATAGGTCATCAATTCCCCGTCGTTTCGTCCATTTCCATGAAGTAGTTGGAAGGTGCTTCCGGGATCAAATGTGACAATGAGCAGTTTTTTGTTGTGCTGTTCGCAAAAGGTTCTTGCCATTGAAAGGATATGCTTCGTTGCGGCGTACCCGTAGGCGTTCATAATCC
>CAZBNU010000226.1:0-1118 GCA_964493075.1 uncultured Nitrospirales bacterium
AAGGAACCGCTGTAATGTCTGACAAGACCTATGGTGTTGCGATTGTTGGGTTCGGTTTCATGGGAAAGACCCACACCTTCGGCTACCATAATATCCCCTTCTTCTATACCAAGCCGCCCATAAACTACAAGATGAAAGGCGTATGTGTGCGGCGTGAGGAAACCCTTGAGGCTGCGTTATCGCTGGGTGGTTTTGAATTCGGCACCACACGTTATGACGATTTACTGGAACGGGACGATATTCATATCATTCATATCTGTACGCCGAACGACCTGCATCGCGACCAGGTTATCCGGGCGATAGAAGCCGGGAAGCATGTCTACTGTGATAAGCCGTTGGGCAGCAGTTATGCCGATTGCAAGGCCATGGTGGAAGCCATTGATGCGGCGTCCCCGGAAGTGATCACCCAGGTTGCCCTGCAATACCGATACTATCCCTGCACACTGCGCGCAAAACAGATGGTGGACGAAGGCTTCCTCGGGAAAGTCTATAGTTTCCGTGCCTCTTACCTTCACGCTAGTTCGATAGACCCGGACAAACCGATGAAATGGAAACTGGACAAAAGCAAAGGGGGCGGCGTCCTTTACGATCTGGGCAGTCACGTCCTGGACATTGTAAATTACCTGATCGGCCCCTTCACCCGGGTCATGGCCGATACCCACACGGCAATCAAGGAACGTAAACATCCCGACACCGGCCTCATGACCCCGGTAACTACCGACGATCAGGCGCTGATGCTCCTGCGCACCCACAGCGGCGCCCTGGGAAGTATTGAAGCCTCGAAACTTGCCACCGGCATCAATGATGAACTGCGTGTTGAGATTCACGGCGAAAAAGGCACGCTGCGTTTTAACCTCATGGACCCCAACTGGCTCGAGGTCTATGATATGCGGGATGACGCGGAACCCATTGGCGGTCACCGAGGATTCAAAAAACTCGAAACCGTCAGCCGCTATCCGGAACCCGCCAACGGGTTTCCCGCGCCTTCAGCGAATATAGGTTGGCTCCGGGCGCATGTGGCCTGCCTGCATAATTTCCTCGCCGCCATTGCCGGTGATGCCGCCGCCCACCCCACCATCCCCGAAGCCGCCGAACTGCAGCGTATTATGGATGCGGCC
>CAZBNU010000226.1:1218-6683 GCA_964493075.1 uncultured Nitrospirales bacterium
GAAAACAAGACTTGACTTAAAAGTATCACTATAGTATCCTTTATTCATGAAGACAGAATTGGTCACAACGCTAAAGCGACAAGCAACCCGGCTATTGTCCGATCTACGAGATTCCGGCGAACCGGTCCTGATTACGGAACACGGCAAGCCGGCAGCCTATCTGGTTGATGTGGATTCCTATGAGTTCATGCAACATAGAATGCAAATCCTCGAGGGGATCGCACGGGGTGAACGGGCAGTTCTTGAAAAGCGCACCTTCTCAAAAACCGAAGCCAAAAAAAAGATGAAAAAATGGCTCGGTTAGCTTGGACGGAACCCGCACTTGCCGATCTGGATGAAATTGCCGAATACATTGCACTCGACGAGCCGAAGGCGGCGGCGCGTTTCGTGCAAAAAGTATTTTACCGGCTTGAGCGGCTTGAAACCTATCCAAAATCGGGAAAACAACCCGCCGAACTGCTGCATACCCCCTACCGTGAAGTCATCGTTGCGCCTTGCCGCGTATTCTACCGTGTTGAAAAAGACAACGTATATATTCTGTACATTATGCGTTCTGAGAAACTACTGCGACCTTTTATGCTTGGCCTTCGTGATCAGGAAAAATAACTAAGATCAAGAGTCTTATCCAGAACTGGCACGGGGCAACTCAAGCAAGCGCCCCTGCACCGTTTCCAGAATGGAGTCTCGCAAAAACGTACTCGCTTTGAGTATTTCTATGCCAATTATTTCGCCTTGATCGTCAAGTTCGGCAGTGATATTGGGACTCACTTCAACACTGCCAGCTTCATGCGCATCCGATATGACAAGATGCAATATATCTTCCCCTTCAAAATAAGACAAGCGTGGGCTATTCATGAGTAAAGCTTCCCGATTTGAGGCGCGCGTTAATTTGTGCTCGCGTCGTGGCGTGTACTGTTATCGGTGTTAGTACATCGTGATCGTCTTCTACGAACTTACCAACGCCAGTCGCGTAGTTTAATCTTTGGTCTCTTCTACCCATTCAACAAACGGTGGTCGCTCGAAGGTTTTGCCGTCGCCTTGGACGCGGGGGTCGCCGGTTTCGGTCAGGGTGTCGAGGAGCCTTTTCCAGAGTTCGGCGCGGATGGGTTCGTATTCGGGTTCTCCGGCGACGTTGTGCATGTAGTCGGGGTCTTTGTTGAGATCGTAGAGTTCTTCTTCGGGGCGCTTGCCGAAGCCGAGTTCGAAGGCTTCTTTCCATTGGGGATCGTTGCGATGTTCGATCATCCATGCTTTGGTGGGGCTGGCATCTATGTCGGCGTACGCAGAAAAGGTGTTCTCCACGAGTTCTTCGTGAGGGAAACTGAATTCGGGATTCTCAAGGCCGTTGGGCATGCCCTGTGGCCAGCGGTCGGGTGCGAAGTTGCGGATATAAAGGTAGTCTTTTGTGCGGATGGAACGTTGCGGATAGGGCAGGTTTCCTTCGCGGGCCGTGGCCACGTGCCGTTCGCGACCGGTGATGACATAGTCGCGGGTGGCGTCAATCATCCCCTCCTCTTTTGATTGCAGCAGCGGCACAATGCTTCGTCCGGTCATGACTTCCGGCGGCGTCTCCCCGGCTGCTTCGAGGAAGGTGGGCGCCAGGTCCATGAGGTTGACGAAATCGTCCACCACCCTGCCGCCGGGCGCTTGTCCCGGCCATTGCGCGAATAGCGATACTTCAGTGCCCAGGTTGTAGAGGTTGGTTTTGCCGCGTGGGAACCCGGGGATGCCGTGGTCGCCGCTGACCACGATAAGCGTATTCTCGCGTTCACCGATGGCCTCCAGCTTCATCAGGAAAATTCCCAGCATCCGATCAAGTGCCAGCACTTCGCCCAGGTAATCGCACATATCCTCCCGGATTTCCGGTACGTCCGGCAGAAAGTCCGGCATCTGGTCTTTCAGGGCGTTGGGGTCCAGGCCCCAGAGGTTCTTGCCTGACCCTTTCGTCCATTTTCGGTGGGTGTTGGTGGGGCCAAACCAATAGCAGAAGGGCTGATCGGGTTTGCGGTCTTCCAGAAAGGACTCGAAATTCTTCAGCCCCTCATTGCACAGGTCGTCCTTGGCGGCTTCCACAGACATGCCCGAGGCCACCATTTTCGTAGCATTCTGGGAGAAATTGTTGAACCGGTTTCCAGCGGATTGGTATTGACATCTTCCGCCGCCGTAGGGCGCATTCGGGGGTGTGCCCGGCCCCCAGACCTTGTAGGTGAATCCGATGTGATAGCCCGCCTCTTCGAGGAGCAGCGGATAACTGGGGATAGTGCTGTCCCACACCGCGCCCTGCAGAATCGCGCCCTGGCCGGTGCGGTAGAAGTATTGGCCGGACAACAACGAACTGCGGCACGGCGTACATGACGGCGACGTAACATGGGCATTGTTAAACCGAACTCCCTCACGGGAAAACTGGTCAAATACAGGCGTCTCGAAAGTCTTGTTGGGCCCGAAATGTTTGTAGACGCTTGCGTAACGTCCCCAATCATCCGCGAAGAAAAAGAAGATGTTAGGACGCTTCCCCCTGGTCTGCCCGGCTTGCGTTATCCGGCTTCCCATACTCAGTGCCGCAGTGCCAAGCGCCGCCTGCTTCATGAATTGTCGTCGGTTCATGGTGTCCACTCCCTGTTGTGATCTCATTGTAGTGCGGGCTTCCAGCCTACGATTACTGGCTGACTATTTCGATTTCGAATTGCTGCATGGAGTATATGTCGAAATCCAAATCTGATATAAAACCGTTTGGCGGTATGTTGATCCCATAAAAATGCGAGTCAACCACAAAGACCACAAGAAACGCAAAGCATAAAGGTGGGTTTCGTTTCTCTTCACCCACCCTACAGCGTCCGGTTAATTTTTAAAGGCAATTCCAATTACAAGCCCAGGTTATCCATAACCTGATTCTGCGTGTTGGTGTGGCCGTGGGAAAGATTGTTGATGCCGCCGCGTGACCGAGACTGCGCAGCATTCGCGCCGCCCGAACTCATACTGTTCAGTTGCTGTTGCATGCCGATGCCCGTCATGACTTCCCCCATCGGCCCTACGCCTGCACCACCGCCCATGGCACGCTGCCGTTGCCGGGGTACAGCGGGAGCAGCCGCCTGTTGCATCGGATGGGCCAGATACCCATTCTGGTTGTTGTAAACAAACAATTGCCCCGTTGCTGTTCTGGGCGGTTGTGGCAGGTAGTTGGGATAGAGGTCATCCAGTGTGGGCGGGTAATAGCCCGTCGCTGTCCCATACTGATTGATGGCCACTTTGATTTTCTCCATCATCTGCATATCTGACATTGCCGGCGCGGCTGAAATCGGGCCTTCTGTCAATTTTCCGGTAAGCGGGTCGTAGTTATAATCTGTACCGTCCTCTTTTTTGGGCACTTCTGCCAGATAGGTGGGCACCAGCGCCGCCAGCGAAGGCGGATTAACCCCTTTATCCGCGCGATAGGCTTGAATCGCCTGCTCAACATTGATAGAGCCCATCTTGCCCTTAACATAATTCAGTTGTTTCATGGCGGACTTGGCGTTTTGCGCTTCCAGTTCGCCCCGTACCGCTGTGGTAGCCAGCAATTCAACACCGCAACCACTAAGCGCCAATACGACAACCAGTGTTGCTCCCACAATACTCAAAGCATTTTTTTTCATGATATTCACCTTATTTAGCCGTCACTACATTCCGACCTGCTACTGTAATTATATCATGATTTGTAACTGACCGTAAAAAAAGGACAGACCACCTCAAAGTACTCGCAACGGTTACGCAAATTAAACCATTGATGAGGTATCATATAGGAAGTGGGTAGGACAGATGTAACGAGCCGGTGTGCGTTGCTGTCGGTAGGGCTATCGCAGGATAAGCGCTTCTCGTTCCGGACCTACCGATACATAAGGAATCGGGCATTCAATGGCTTTTTCGATGGCGACCACATAGTTCTGTGCGGTTTTTGGCAATTTTTCAAAATCGCGCACACTGGTGATATCCTCATCCCATCCCGGCATTTCGATGTATACCGGGGTGGCTTCCTCTAGCACCGCATTCAACGGGAACCGGTCATAGCGTTTTCCCTGCCACATATAGTGGGTGCAGATTTTCAGGGTCTTGCGTCCACTCAAACTGTCCAGTTTCGTGAGGGCAATGGCATTTGCGCCCTGCGCCCAGGCGCCATAACGCGTGGCGACAGCGTCGAAATGGCCGATGGTGCGGGGACGCCCTGTGGCTGCGCCATATTCCTTGGCAAACTCGCGCAATTCGTCGGCTTCCTCCTTGTCCATGAGCGTTACAAAAGGACCTTCGCCCACGCAGGTGGAGAAGGCCTTGACCACAGCAATAACATTGTCAAGTTTGTGGCCGAACAGACCGCCACCGATGGGCGCATAAGCAGCCAGGGTACAGGAGGAAGTGGAGAATGGATAGATGCCAAAATTAAGGTCGCGCAGCGTGCCCAGTTGGGCTTCAAATAAAATATTCTGCCCCTGCGCCGCACCGGCTTCAAGTAGCTCCGAGGTATCGCCAATAAGCGGACGGATACGGCTTCCAAACTTTTCGGTCCAAGCCAGAATCTCGTCTATGGAAAACAGATTTCCATCACCATAAAACGCTTTTAAGCGTTCCAGTTTCCATTCGGCAATTTTGCGCAGCCGGTCGTTTAGCCGTTCAGGGTAAAGCAACTCGCCCACCTGGATGGCTTTCTTGACTGTGCGGTCGCCATAGGCAGGAGCGATACCCCGGCGTGTGGACCCATAAGCGTTCTTGCCGAGCCGGTCTTCTTCCAGTCCGTCTTCGAGGCGGTGGAAGGGAAAACATATTGTGGCGCGTTCGGAGATCCGAATGTTTGGCGTTATTCCCTTGCCCTGCAACTCATCCATTTCCGTGACCAACCCTTCGAGATCAATCACCATGCCCGGCCCCAGGATATTGGTGACGCCGGGATAAAACACGCCCGAAGGAAGCAGGTGCAGTTTGAACTCGCCATAGTCATTGACGACGGTGTGCCCGGCGTTGTTGCCGCCTTGATAACGCACCACAAAGGAGGCGTCCCGCGCAAGATAATCCACCATTCGCCCCTTGCCTTCATCGCCCCAGTTTGCCCCTACAACGACTTGAATACTCATAATACCGCTCCCGATTTATACAGGGTTGCTTCGAAAACTCGTTCCACAAAAAAACATGGCGAACCGCCGACACGCGGTCCGCCACGAAAAAGTTCGAGATAATACAGCCAGTTACCGTGAATAGAATCCAATGATGCTGAGCGTATCAAATTCCGCACGGATGGTAGCCGCATTGGGCGCCGCAATCATTTTTCCTTCAAAAGATTTGGCTTCACGCTCCAGGTATTCCGGCAATTCAAAGGGAGGATTCTCCACGCCATTTACAATGATGGGGATCTTCCGGCTGCGCACGCGGATGGAAATTACCATGCCCGGCTTCACCTGAAATGAGGGGATATTCACTTTTTGGCCGTCCACAAGAATGTGGCA
>CAZBNU010000227.1:0-6666 GCA_964493075.1 uncultured Nitrospirales bacterium
ATATCCCAAATATCCTAATGCAGGTGTGGCAAATGCAAAAGCCTGCGCTTCAGTTATCGCGTCGGCACGGGTCTTCCCTTGGACGTACTCTTTTTCTTCGCCATGCCAAAATCCTTTCCTATATGCCAATATTACAGCACCGTCTTCCGAGACCATAACTGTTGAATCACATTTGTCATCAATACAAAACGTTTTGCCTGGAAGCCCTTTTTCAAAAGAAATACCCGGGGGTTCAACAACAGTTACATTTTCCATATTCAGCACTTCGGACAGGAAATCCTCTACTTTTTGAGAAGGTGTTACTTCTTCGGTCATTCCGGTCCCTATCGGCCAAAAAACAAAAATCACGGTGAATGTAATAATTGTGCTCAACCAACAAAGCCATTCCTGTTTTTCACTCGTGTTAGTAATGGTGTATTTCCCTTCTTTTTAAATTCGCTTCACGCGCTTTTGTCAAATAAACTATTCCTTAATTACTACTATGTTATAGTTGACAAGCCTTGGATATTCATGGATTCTAAATGGCAAACTGGAGGAAAATCGGGAAAGGGCAATGATGAGTGCATAAGAACAACCCTCTCCTTTCTTTTTCAATTGTTATTTTTGCCCCTTTTAACTTTCTGACAGGAATTGTTCTATGGCTTTGACAAAGCGTTCTGCTGTTTCAATGGCGTCACTTGCTTCCTCTGGATCAGGTTCATAAATGATTTTATAGTCATGCTCCTGTCGCAGTTCAAATAATTTGTGCAGATTTGAGGAGAATTCCTTGGGCAACAGTCCTGTTCGTATGAATCCTGTGTCAAAAGCGCCAATAACGCCGGAATGTTTTGAATAAGATTTTCCTTCGCGCAACAGCAAGGCGAGAACAGCATAGAACATGGCATAATAAGCACGATTTATGATGCTACGCGTGCTGCCATTACCTACCTCAAGGCAGCGAGCGTCTTCTATGGCTCTATTTGCCTGTTCCATGCGGTATTTGATGAGGGTGGTGATGGCTTCATCCTGGTTCATACCAATATCCCGTCGCTTCGCACGGCTTGGGCCAGGGGAGAATAGTGTTCCGGGCCATTGTCCCATTCATCGCGGGTAAACAGGATGGCGGCCACGACGATACCGGCATCAAAACCTGCCTGCCAGGTACATTCCGAGGCTATTTCACGGGTTTTTCGGTTAATGGGCTGATCCAGAATCACCAGAACATCCATATCGGATTCTGTATCCGCATCGCCCCGCGCCCGGGAACCGAAGAGGATGATCTGATGCACCTTTAATCGCTCTTGAAGCAATCGCTTCAGGCGCTGAAGTATTTGTTGATCTAATGTGTCCATTACGTTGTGTCCTCGTATGCTATTATGCTTTGTCTGCATTAAGTTTAGCACATTCCTGCTGAAAATGGCCATTCGTCATGACCATGAGAACAAGTACCGCACCTTCGTTGCGTTACCAATTTCCTTTTTCGTTTTTCTCCTGTGAGTGGCTTCGTGGTATGATGCGGGGGAAATTCATAGACCCTATACGAAACTGGTATCTTGATATTAAAGAGGAGGACCCATGGATCATCTAACACGAACTCGGCGTGGTTTTTTGAAGACTTGCATTGCTGCAGGTGTGGCACCGGTTATGATCCCGAATGTGGTGTTTGGGGATACTGCGCCGAGCAAGCGGATTAACGTCGGCATGATAGGCATGGGACGGCAGGCGGTTCAGGTGAATTTTCCGCCTTTTCTGATGATGCCGGAGGTGCGGGTGGTGGCGTTGTGCGATGTGGACGGCTGGCGTTTGGCGGAGGCGAAGAAGCGGGTGGACGCTCATTACGGAAACAGTGATTGTGCTGTCTATCGGGATTTTCGGGAACTGCTTGCCCGTGACGACATTGACGCGGTGATGAACTCCACGCCGGACCATTGGCATGTGCCCATTTCGCTGGCAGCGGTGAAGGCAGGCAAACATATCTCCTGTGAGAAGCCGCTGACCTTGTCTATCGAACAGGGACGTATGCTGGCGGATGCGGTGAAGGAAAAGGGCGTGGTGTTTCGCACGGATACGGAGTGTCGTTCCCATGCCGATATGCACCGCGTTGTGGAACTGGTGCGCAATGGGTATGTCGGCAAGGTGACCCATATTGACGTGGGCGTACCCCAAGCGGATATGGCGGGTGGCAATCCTGAGCCCATGCCGGTGCCCGAAGAACTGGATTACGAAATGTGGCTGGGGCCTGCGCCCGACAAAGCGTACACCCTTGACCGGGTACATCCGGTGAAATCCTGGAAACGGCCCGGCTGGATGCGGTGCGGCGATACCTGCGAAGGCGTGATTACCAACTGGGGCACCCACATGCTGGATGTGGCGCAGCAGATTCTCGATACCGAGCGCACTGGGCCTGTGGAATTGGAATGCAAGGGAACCTTCCCGGCACCCGGTTCCGGGTTGTGGGATGTGATTTCTACTTTTGAAGCAAACTACCGTTATGCCGATGGGGTGACGCTCCATTACCACACAGACTCCTTGGGTGCGTACATCAAGGTGACGGGAGAGGAAGGCTGGATTCACAGCGACTGGCATCGAAAAGGGCCGGGCATGATTGCCAGCGATCCGACCATTCTGAAAGTGGAACTGAAAGACGATGCGAAACGATTCCCCATGCGCACGGATAAGCAGGATTTCATCAATGCGATTTTGACGGGCGAACCGGTGATGATTGATGCGGAAATCGGGCATCGCACGTGCAGCATCGGTCAGATTGCCCATATCGCCGTGCAACGGGGCAAGAAACTAGACTGGAACCCGGACACGGAAATCTTTACCAACGATGATGAGGCGAATGCACTGCTTACACGGCCAGTCCGTGGCAACTGGATGGAGGGATAAATGATGCACTGTGAGTTGTCTGTTATGATGCTGCTATCTGCTGGTTGTCTGTTTTCTGTTGTTGCTGTCGGCGATGACGCTCATCCTTTTTTTGCGTACAAGAACAGTATGGAGAAAAAGGTGGAGACTATGGCGGAACAGGCGGCCATACTGGCGGAGATTGGATTTGACGGGTATGATCATCGCGAACTGGATGCGTTGGACGAGACCTTGAAGGCGCTGGACGCAAAGGGACTCAAACTCTTCACCATCTACTTCAAGGTGGATATTGATGCGCAAGATGCGTCGTTTAATGCAGGGTTGCCTGAGGCTTTGCCGTTACTGAAAGACCGGGGCACGATTTTATGGTGCAACACCCACAGCAAACGGTTCAAACCGTCAGACCCTGCCGGGGACGAGTATGCCGTGCCCATATTCCAGAAACTGGCGGATATGTGTGCGCCTTATGGCGTTCGCGTCGCGCCCTATCCCCATGTCAATATGTGGGTGGAGTCGCCGGAAGACACGGGGCGACTTGCAGCAAAAGTCAACCGTCCCAACTTCGGCACGTCCTTTAACCTGTATCATTGGAAGGTACTCAAAGGGGATTTGAAGCGTCCCATAGAAGAAGTGGCGAAACTTCTTGCTCCAAATCTTATGGTCATTTCCATCAACGGCGATGAGGGCAGCAAGATTGCCATTGGTCCGCTTGAGGAAGCGGACATTGCCGAATACAGGACGGTGCTGAAGGCATTTCGCGACCACGGCTATCGCGGGCCGGTGGGACTTCAATGCTATAACATTGAGGCCGACCCACGTGATCACCTGAAGGAGTCCATGACCGTATGGCAACAACTGAAGGAACAATTATGATTTCCGAAAAGCAACAGAACCCCAATAATGAATATGTACCTTCCGTCTGGATGTTTGTCCTGTTTCCCGCGGTGGCGGTGCTGCTTGGCTGGGGCTTGCGCGGGTATATTGGCGGCGGGCCCTTCGCGGCCATGATCCCTGGCTGTTTTCTGGCGATGAGTCTGAGCCTGCTGCTGGGGCATGACCGGAACCAGGCGGTGATGGCGGCGTTGTTCGGCACCATCGCCATCGGCTACGGCGGCGAGATGACCTATGGGCAGACGCTGGGACTTGCCAGGGGCGCGGAAACCATGGGCTGGGGGATGCTCGGGGTGACGGTGAAAGGCGCGGTATGGGGACTCCTGGGCGGCGCGGTGTTCGGCGTGGGCATGACCTACCGGCAATACGATGCGCGAACGGTGGTGAAGGGACTTGTTTTGACGGTTATCTTTCTTTTCATTGGCTGGAAACTGGTGAATGAACCGAAGTTGATTTATTTTTCCGACCCCGTTGATCGCCCCCGGGAAGAACTCTGGGCGGGATTACTCTTTGCTGCTGGTGCATTTCTGGTGTATATGCAGCGTAAGGGCAGGGGAGAGCAGGCAGGCATCCCGTTACGGTTCGCCTTGTGGGGCATGGTGGGTGGCGGACTGGGTTTTGGCGGTGGCACCCTGTTTCTGGTTTATGGGCCAAGTATCCCCGTACCGCAGGCATGGTTCGGCTGGTGGAAGGCTATGGAATTCTTCTTCGGGTTGATGCTGGGCGGCAGTTTCGGACTTTGCGCCTGGAGGTATCGGAAACTATTGCAACAGCAGGAAAGGGAAGCCGCGTCCTTGCCGGATGGACTTCTTCCAATAGTGGGGCTGGTGGCGTTGGTCGTTGTATTCTTCGTGGCATTTCCGATGATTGAAACCCGCCTGACCGACGTTGAGAATGCGGGTATTCTGGTTGTGGTGGCACGCAACATTTTCCGTCCACTCTACACCTTCGTGTTCTTCGGTGCGGTCTGTATCGCCCTAGGCTTGCGTTCTGTGTCCGCGGCATGGCAGGTGGCGATTACAGGCACGGCCTTCCACACGATTTTCGATCTCAACATAAACTGGGAAAACAACAATGGCTTTCTTGTGCCCTGGAGTGTTCAGGCGGTGATCATGGTGGTGTTGCTGGGCGCCGTCGGCCTTCTTACCTATCGCCTGCAAAAACGGCCTGATGCCGTTCCCTGTCTGTATATGTTGCTGTTGTGGTTCTGCTACGGCATGGCGTGCATGCGGAGTTTTGTGAAGATGGATTACCTGTTCCCGGAGGAAGGTGCGGCAGGCGGTCTTGCTGCCGTGCTTGAAAAGCATCCTGCAATTCTGCCCATTCACGGCATCTTTACAGTTTCCACCATCGTCGTAGCTGTGTGTATTTGGATATTGGCGCGGCAGCGCCATAGTGACCTGAAAGAGGAACAATAACCATCATGGAAATTTTGGGACTGCATCCTGCAATATGGGTAACGCTTGCAGCGTATTTTGCCGCCATGATCCTGATGGGCTGGGTGGCGCGGAAGAAAGTGCATGATCAGGACAGTTACCTGCTCGGTGGCCGTGTTTTTGGCGTGTGGTACATGGTGATGCACGCTTTCGGCGCTGGCACGAACCCCGGCGACGTGGCGGGCGTGGTTAGCAAGACGGCGGAACAGGGCGCGTCCGGCGTGTGGATATCCTGGATGTGGTTGTTCGGCACACCCTTCTACTGGGTGATTGCGCCCATTGTGCGGCGGTTGCGCGCTGTGACCATGGCGGACTATTTCGAGCAGCGCTACGGCGGCTATTCGAGTGTGCTCTATGTGCTGTTGGCGACCCTTGGCATGACCATGTGCCTTGCAAGTGTGCTGCTGGCGACCACGCGCACCGTGCAGGGGATGATGGGCAAAGCAAGCGGTACGGACGCGGACTTATGGTTCTTCGGCATTTTGTTTGTGTCCACATCGGTGTTTGTCATTTACGGGTATTTCGGCGGGATTATTGCCGCCATCAAAACGGACATGGTGCAGGGCATCATGATCATTGTTCTGTCCTGCCTGGCGATTCCGGCGGCGCTGAACATGCCGGAACTCGGCGGCTGGTCCGGGGTGAAGGACATACTGCGCAATGCGTCCGGCGAAAATGCGGACTACCTGTCCATCGTCGGCACAGGCACTTTTGATATCTGGAACCTGATTCTGTTGTCCATCAGCGCGCCCCTGACGGCGTTGGCGTTGCCCCATCTATCTTCCGTCTGCGGCAGCGGTAAGACGGAATGGGAGAGCCGTGTGGGTTTCGCCACGGGCAATTACCTGAAGCGGGTGTGTACCCTGGGCTGGTGCGTGCTGGCCTTGTGCTGGATGGCGTGGCTTATCAAGACCGGCACAGAGATTCATCCCGATGCCGCGTTCGGCGATTCCGTGCGCAGTCTCCTGAATCCCTTTCTGCAGGGGATTATGCTGGCCTGTGTGCTGGCGGCGGCCATGTCCTCCGGCGACGCTTTTCAGATTACGGTATCGGGATTATTCTCCAACAACATCTACAAGCGTTTTCTGAAACCTGACGCTTCGGAAGCGCATTTGCTGGCGGTGACCCGCTGGGGCGGTGTTGTTGTGGTGGCCATGTCGCTGATGGTTGCGATTCTTTATCGCAACAACATGGTCAGCAGCATCATGGACTACTTCCGCATTCTTGGTTTTACAGGCGTTTCCATTGCTGTGGGCATTGTGTGGCGGCGCATGAACGGTGCGGGCGTATACGTGGGGCTGCTCTCCGCAGCAGCATGTTTTCTGGTCTTGCGTTATGGCAACATCCAGGCAGACCCGAAGATTGTGACCGGGCTTCCGCTGTTTGCAGGCATCGTGGGCAGTGTGCTGGGAAGCCTCTGTACAAAACCAACCGATCCGGAGCGTGTGGACATGTTTCTGAAACGCATTTATACGCCTATCGGCCAGGA
>CAZBNU010000228.1:0-6590 GCA_964493075.1 uncultured Nitrospirales bacterium
GACGCCGACAACACCTATGCCTGGTACGATCCCAATCCCGCCACGAACGGAACCGCCGAGGGACTGGCCCGCAACAGCTCCGACTTCTTGAATGCAATGAACAACCGGCATTATGCCGGCTACAGCGACTGGCGCATGCCGACGCTCGACGAGCTCAAGACCCTCATCATCGAATCGGACAACCACACGCATATCGACACATCTCTCTTCCCCAACACCATCTTCCTCATCAGCAACAACCTGCAATACTACTGGACAGCCACGCCCTACACCTACTGCAGTCAGCCGGATATATGCATCTGGGCCGTCACGTTCCGCACCGGTCATACAATAGGCAACCACTCCAAGGTACTCAAACACCACATCCGCGCCGTGCGCGACCTGCGATAACGAGAAGGGGGGGCTGATCAGCCCCCCTGAGTTTCCCCATCTTCCTTACTCCACGCACAAGCATTCAGTATTTCATCACTTTCTCGCGGCCTTTCAGCATGTCGGAGAGGACCTCATTGTAATACGGCTTTTCTTTGAGACTGGCGTAGGAACCCGGGAAATACACCAGGGCGATTTGCGCGCCAATCTGGGGGAACCAACTGCTCAATACGACTGAAACGCGCTGCCCATCCGGCAGGCGCGTGTTGTCCAGCATGGGAAAATCGAATTGCCCAACCCAGAAGATACGGTTGGCGACTTCTGTGTCATTGTCCTTGACCTTGAGTTGGATCTGAAGTTCCTTGCGTTCTTCATCATGCCTCAAGACCCAGACGCGGTAATTGCGGTTACTAGACTTGGTTTTGTTGAATACATTTATTATCTCGACACCTTGCGGCATTCTTTCAAGCTCTCTGAAATTGATCTCACCCGAAGATTCGTTGGACTCGTGTTTTGTCATCGCCGATGAGGAAAGCGCCCACACCTGCTTTTCGATCACTTCCCTGGTCAGGCTCGTCAGACGCTTCTCCAGATCTTTTGTCTTATCGGTTTTACCTATGTCTTCAAATACCTGCTTGAAGAGCGGCCCCAGATCGAGTGACTCGTTAAAGTTGTAAACGAGCAGTTCGAGCGCAAGCAGCTCGCGCTTTGCGTTATCCAGCAAAGGATCTTCGAGCGTGGGAACATTCACCTTCATGCCGGAAGGGGATCCTCCGAGAAATATGTTGATAATCAGGGAAAACATCTCCTTACGCAGGTCACTGTCGGCTTGCTCCCGTCTGCTGATCAACTCCGCAAAGAGCCGGTCGTTGGCTTCGACCGATTGTCTCTGATTCATCCAACTGCTGCCGATCAAGCCGATGATAGCGACAGTGACAGGGACGACCAGAACTTTCGCCCACTCCAGCACCATGTTCTGATTTACATTCTTCGCCGGCGGAGTTGTTCGGCAAGGAGCACCCTGACCTTCTTTGTCACCTTCAGCCATACACCTTCACGGCCTCATCAACACGGCACGGCCATCGGGGGCGGGCCTGATCTCGAAGTCATAGCGGATCGGTTCATCCGACGAGTAGATCGTCGCCGGCTGGGTGATATCCGTTACCCGAAGTTCACATTGGCCCTGGCAGGGCACGAATACACGATAGTCACCTTGATTGTCCGTGCAGGCCGTGATCGGAGAAAGATTAGTACAACTGATCGTAATAATTCGATTAGCTGCGGGAGCACCCCTTTCGCGAATTGTGCCATGCACTAACCCGGCGTTTGCCGCCGGCGGACTCAGCACCCAAAGACACAGAACGAACAGGAGCACTTTTCGCATGGAATATTCCTTTGCTGATGAAATTAATAGCTTACCTTCCCAAGTCAAGGTGTTAAGAAGAAGAGGATGGTGCCTGAGATTTCAGATTGATAAGTCCCTATTTGCAAGGGTCATCTTGTCGGTTCGGAGCAAAAGGCAAAGAGGGGGTGTACGCGATGTCGGGGCATTTCACCTATTATTTCTAATATATTATTAAACAGTTAACCCACAACACCGAACATCCATATTTCACGGACGCCCCCTACACCTTCCATATTTCACGGACGTCCCCTACACCCGGACGTCCCCTCCCCCTCCAACCTATTTGTATTCCTGGAAGTTGTCAAATAATTGCCCGAATGAAGCGGGTTTGTATTCTTCAAAGCTCTCTTCATCCACAAAAACAAACTCATACTGCACATCTGACTGAATCCGATTGATGTCCCCGCACCATTGCCGCAGACGCGCCATCTTCAACGGCACATCCAAATCTTCCTGCCCTTTGGTTTCGACGATGACAATCCGATTTTCGGAAAGTTTGACCAGAAAATCCGGGTAGTAGTTGGATATATCGCCGTCTGCGTTGACATAATCCAGTTTAAAATGCACCGCCAGATAGTTCTTCCCGAAAGAGATCACATCGTCGCAGCGCTCCAGGAAGTTGGCGAATTCCAGTTCCAGGCGGCTGTCTCCGATAATCCGGTTGAAGACACTTTTCTTCGGAACAATATACCCTTGATCCTTGGCCACGAAGGGCCGGGTTTGGCGCAGTTTGATGGTATCGCGGATTTCGGCGTCGCCTTTGTCCCGGACGGTCAGCGCATTGATCGCCTTCCTGAACGTTTCAATCAGTGTCTTGGTGGCGGGCAGTTCCGAAAGGTTCCGCAAGGTGTTTAAGGCTTCCAGCTCCACCGAACGGTCAAACAGCTCCGTCTGTACGAATGCCTTTATCTTGCCGTATAGTACGTCATATCCGCTGACCAGCCGCATGTTCTTCATGATCGTCTGTGCAAAGTAACCGATAACACTGCGGTAATCGGCCACGCCCGATATATCGAGAATCGTTGTGTGTGTCACCTCGCCGGTGGTGATGTCTTTAAAGACGATCTCCCGCTGTTCTTCTTCGCTGAAGCTCAAATATTGCACCTTGTGATGCCCCAGCACGGCCGTGTCCAGATCGGCCAGGTTTTTATATTCCCGATACACGCGCGGCGTCAGAACCGGAATCTCGATATCCAGCACTTCGATGTCCTTTTTCGTATTCTCCCGGTCCACTTCCACGACCAGCGGGGTCTTCGGCCCGGTTCCTTCGCCCATGGCCTTGCGCTCCAATACCACGCCTTCGGCCTGAATGGATTCGACGAATTCCATAAAGGCATTGGTGCCGACCACGCTCACATATTCTTCCACGTCGCCCGGATACATCTTGCGCAGGCCCCTGCCCAGGGTCTGTTCGGGCAAAATGTTGCTCCTGGCCGAATAGGCCCGCAGTCCGACAATGGTGGTCACATTTTTTACATCCCATCCCTCCTTGAGCATCATGACGGATATGATCGCCTTAAAGGGGTTATCGGCGGCATCAATGTCGTTGGCCTGTTGGCGCAGCCTATCCAGTTCCTCCTTGCTCTTCCCGGTGACCGCCTCGGAAATATCGCCATTCTTGTTGGTATGAATCACCAGCACGGCATCTTTCAGGTCCGGATAGCACCCCTCCAGATATTCGGCCACGTCGTCACAGTTACGGGTGTCGTCGGTCATCACGAAAAGAATTGCCTTTTTACCCATCTTTTCGTGCTCGGCGTAGGCCTTGCGCCATTCAATCACGCCCAGATGGATATAATCTTTATATTTCTCGGTGAACTTTGCGCTCTGGCGTTCCTGTAATTTCGCCCGACTCGGCGCGTCCGGCAGCACGGGATGCTTAACCACGTTCTGCGCGATCGCCTCCACCAGCGGGTAATCGGCCACGGTCTGCACGAAAATTGCCCCATTGTTGTGCTTGGGTGTGGCGGTCGTGTCCACCTGCATGGCCAGCGAAGATCCCTTTTGCAGTAGACGGTTGTGAATATCCTCGATAGACTTGAACCACGCCATGCGCGGGTCATGAATATGATGCGCCTCGTCGTTCAGGATCATCAGCTCGTCAATGTCCCGCACAATCATACCCAAGTCCACCTTGGAATCCGTAGTCGCCCCGGTCGGCCGTTTTCCCAAAAAATAGTCCATCGTGTTTTCGTCGTCCGGCGATGGCGGAATATCCTCGCCCGAATACACACGATGGATATTCGTTAGAAAGATATTGCCGGTGGGCCGGGTGATACGGACCTCGTCCTGTACATGCAGGGTCAGCTGGAACTCCTCCCGCCAGTTGCGCCCATCAAAACCGTTGTCGGGAATCACCGGGTCTTCAAAGAAGATCCGCAGGCCCTGAAAGTCCTTGCAGATGCGGTCCAGCACGATGATGTTGGGCGCGATGACCAGAAAGTTGCGCGCCATTTCCGATTCCGGTTCATAGAGCCTGTGGTAAAAACTCCATGCCAGCACCAGGCTCAGGACCTTGGTCTTGCCGCTGCCGGTCGCCATCTTCACCACAAAGCGCCGCCAGGTTTCGTCAAACATGCCCCCGGAAACCAGCCCGGTCGCGTCGAAGCACATCAGGTCGTGCTTGTCCTTCACGCCGGCCACGTCGTAGAGGTAGATAATCGTCTCCAGGGCCTCGCGCTGGGCAAAATAGTACGCGAACTCTGCCATGGTCCCGCCTACCTTCGGCAGCAGGTGCGGCGTGTTGAACCACCAGTTGAGCAGGCTGCGGCTGGTGTCCGCCGCGCCCGCATAGCCTCCGTCCCGGAACTCTTTCACCTTCTTACGCAGCATCGCCACCAGCGGCGGCATGAGTTTCTCCATGCTCGTATCACGCAAAGCTTCATCAGCGGGAAACCAGCGCAGGCCGGGGTCGAGGGTCGCATGCGGGGATTGTGGGAAGTCTTTGTGCAGGGCCATTAGGTATCCTTTCCCTCAAGCTGCTTGATGCCCGGATCGCTCACCAGCAGTTTCATTTGATGGATGGCTATGTGATTCAACCTGCGCAGCCTCTCCGTCTGTGTCAGTCCATCGTTGATGAACAGAGCATTCAGATTCTCCAGGTTGGACAGACACACAAGCTGGGACACATTCGCGTAATCTCTGATATTGCCCTTATCGCCCGGATGGCTGTCCCGCCACGCTTTAGCGGTCATTCCGAACAGCGCCATATTCAGCACATCGGCCTCAGTGGCGTACACCAGATTCACCTGTCGCGGAGTCAGTTCCGGGGGAATCAGCTTCTCTTTGATCGCGTCGGTATGAACCCGGTAGTTGATCTTTGCAAGATTCCTTTTGATATCCCATCCAAGCTGTTTGAGTTCCTCTTCCTTGAGTCGCTGAAATTCCTTGATTAAATAGAGCTTGAATTCGACTGAGATCCAGGAAGCGAACTCAAAGGCGATGTCCTTATGGGCGTAGGTGCCGCCGTAACGGCCTGACCGGGAAATCAATCCAATGGCCCCTGTCTTTTCAATCCACTGTTTTGGTGTAAGGGTAAAGCTGTTGAGCCCGGCCTGTTTTTTAAACCCGTCGAATTCGACGGGTTTAAAACCCGGGTTGTTCAGATGCTCCCAGATGCCCAGAAACTCGATGGTGTTTCTATTTCTGAGCCAGTTTCGGATCAGATCATCGGTGCGATCCGAACTCTTATACCGCGCGATATCGGTAATACAGATATAATCCGCCTCGTCTCTGGTAAAGATGGTGATTTCTTTGCTCAACACCTTGATTTTAGTCATTATCTAATTCCTCCGGCGCTTACCTCGACAATCGTCATGGTGTCGTTGCCGAAGATATCCACCACCTTGACCGCAATCTTGTGCCTTCCGGAAGGGTATTCGTGGAACACGCTTTTGAGTTCAATCGACCGGTCTTTTTTGGTGCGGAAACTCTGCCACTCGTTCTCGAAGATGTACTCGCCGGTCCAGATTTCCTCCCACTCGCCGCTCTCTTCATTCTTCACCCGAATGATCTCGCGCTTGCTCTCAAAGTCAAAGTCCACGCTCCAGTAGTCGATCCAGTCCGTCCAGTTCTTCGTGAGCACTTCGCGGGTGACGATGCCTTCTTTGTCCTTGCTCACCTTGACGATCTGCCCCTTTTCCACCACAATCCGGCTGCCCTTGGCCTTGATCGCCTCCTCGGCTTGCCGAATGGAATCCTGCGAATAGAAAACCGAAAAATCGGTCAGCTCCACCGCTACGGCAGGCGCCTTGCCTTTTCCGCCTTCCTTCACATGCGTCTTGACCTCGATGGCCGCCACGTCGTGGAAGACCACCTGGTTCTTCTCCACGGCCCGCTTGTCAAAGACCTCGGCCGGGATGTATTTCGGCGCAATATCGATGCCCTTGCCCCGCGCCTCATCCAGCACGTTGGGGAACAGCCCCATCTCGAACTCGAAACCCAGAATGTCCACCTTGGTGATGTGCTTCCTGCGGCATTCCAGGATAATCTCTTCCACAAACAGCCGGGTCACCGGCAGGTTCACCGGTCCGATAGCCACCAGCCGCCCGGCCCGCTTGCCGTGGAAACAGCCGAACTGTTCCACCCTTTCCGCCCGGTAGGCCTTCAGGATCAGTTCGACAAACGCCGCTTCCTTTTCGGCCAGTTGCTTTTGCTGCTCTTCCTCACGCAGGCTGGGGTTAACGCCCACAAAGTGCTGGCGCTCGTACTTGCCCAGGTTCAGGATTTCAAAGGCGCGGAAATCTTTGCCTTCCGCCTTGAGCTGCCGCTGCACGCCGATCATGCGCTTGCGGGTGGTGTGGATGCCGAACTTGCC
>CAZBNU010000229.1:0-6530 GCA_964493075.1 uncultured Nitrospirales bacterium
GCCACCTCCTACGCCATCAATCATGCGCCTTGTCCGGTGCTGCTGGTTCGTTAGGATGTCGTGCGAAGGTGAACTGTCCGGTATCAGAAATGGTGGGTTTCGCTGCGCTTCACCCACCCTACACTTAAATTGACAGGCCGTTTCAATTTTTATTATCAGGATGTTGTAATCATGGCAAAAAAAGATAAAGTAACCCTATCTCGTACCGATGATTTTGCGGAAGTGGAAGCGGAACTGGCAAGTGCATTGGAATTGCTGGATGGCGCCAACACCCGCGTTGAGACCCTACTTCAAGAACATAAAAAGGCAGAACCGGAAGAAACAGCCGCGGAGTCTCCCGATACCGCCCCAGCACCCTCGGCGGAAGCATGAGGTGTGCTGCCAAATGTAGGCGTGGCATCTTGCCGTGTTAAGACAAAGAGGCAGGGATGTCTTTTCTACTTAAGAAGAAATCTATGTCGGACAAACCCTTACATATTTTGATTACCGATCCGCACCTGCAGGGGGGTGGGCAGGTGCGCTATGTGTCCACGCTGGCAGCGGGACTTGTGCAGTTGGGACACCGCGTTACCATAGGCTGCCGTCCGGGAAGCGTGCTGGTGGAACATGCCAATGCTGCCAGCGCGACGGCCTGCGACACCTTCAATTTCAAGGGCGGTGTCCGACCGCAAGCATGGCGAAGCGACCTGTTCGAGGCGCTCCGGTTCCTGAAGGAGGAACAGCCGGACATCATTCATGTCAACGGTTCCCAGGATCATTGGACGTTTGCCGTTGCAAATTACTGGCTTGGACGCACTATCCCCCTGTTGCGAACGCGCCATAATACCTATGTGGTGAAAAACAACCTGCCCAACCGGCTACTCAACAAACAGGCAACGGATTTCCAGATTGTGGTGTGCGATAAAGTTCGGCAGGACCTTGCGGCACATCCCGCATTTGATGCGGAAAAACTCTGTACCATTCATAATGGCGTGGATGCTGCGCTTTATGCGCCGGACAAGGAACAGCGCAAACAGGCACGAGCTGAGTTTGACTGCACCGATACGGACGTGGTGTGCGGTATTGTAGCGCGTCTGGTGAAAGCAAAAGGCCACGAATTTCTGTTTCAGGCCACCGCGCAGCTGCGCGAAAAGTGTCCCCATCTTCGCATTCTCGTTTTCGGGCAGGGCGTGCTTGAAAAAGAACTGCGGATCATGGCGACAAAACTGGGGATTGCGCCCATGGTGCGTTTCCTGGGATTCAGGGACGATATGCACTATTGCGTGCAGGCTTTTGATATTTGCGCGCAACCGTCCGTGGACTGCGACACTTCTTCCTTCAGTATGAAAGAGCAGATGGCGGCCTGTGTTCCTGTTATCGCGTCCGATTACGGTGGCCTCACTGAAATTATCACTAACGGCGTGGAAGGATTCATTGTGCCTGCGGGCACGGTAGCACCCTTGGCGGAAGCCCTCAAAATGCTGGTGGAAATTCCGGAACTGCGCACGGAAATGGGAGAAGCAGGGCGCAAACGCGTGCTGGCGGAGTTTAGTTGCAATGTTTTTGTGCAACGCACCCTGGATGTGTATCAGCGGGTCATTGAAAACCACCATAAGAGCGAAACGGAAGAGCAAGCGGAATGATTACCGCAGCCCATCTGGATGAACAACGGGGACTGCGCGGTGGCGAGCAGCAGGCAGCCTGGCTGGTGAATGGTCTGGCCGACAAGGGAGTGCGCAATATCGTTATTGGTCGCGCTGGACAGGAATTCATTGCCATGCATCCTCACCGTGAAGACCTGCAGCGGATAGCATTGCCCTTGCGCGGTGAACTGGATGTGTATTCTGCCTGGAAACTAGTACAACTGGCACACAGTGAAAACATTGATGTCGTACACGCCCACACGAGCCACGCCCACGGCATTGCCGTGCTGGCGAAAGCGCTGGGCATGCCGAGCCGGGTGGTGGTATCGCGGAGGGTGGATTTCATGCCCAAAGGACACCTGCTGAACCGCTGGAAATATATGCGGGCGGACCGCATCCTGTGCGTCTCTGAAAAGGTGCAGCAGACCCTGGAAAAATATGGGCTGTATCCACCGCAAACACAGACGGTGCATAGTGCGGTGGATTTGGAACGTGCCCTCATGCCGCCCGTGTCGCGGGAGTCTCTGGGTATTCCTGAAGAGGCGCCCTTGCTGGTAAGCGCCGGAGCGCTGGTAGGCCATAAGGATCACGCGAACCTGCTGGAAGCCACGGCAGTTGTCCGCGAATGCTTTCCTGTTCATGTATGTATTGCAGGGGAAGGCGAACTACGCAAGGAACTGGAAGCAAAACGAAAGGCGCTGAACCTTGAAGACTGTGTAACCTTCCTGGGGTATCGCGCCGATGCGCCCGGCATTATCCGCGCCGCAGATGTGTATGTGTCCTCCAGCTGGTCGGAAGGGCTGGGTACGTCCATCCTCGAAGCGCTGGCGTCCGGGGTGCCCGTGGTGGCCGCTGAAGCCGGCGGCGCAAAGGAAATGGTCATCCCCGGCGAAACGGGATACCTCGTTCCCGTCCGTGATGCCCGGGCACTTGCGAACGCCATCATTGATGCGCTCGCAAACCCGGATAAAGCAGCGCGTATGGCGGCTGCAGGGAGCCGCCGCACCAAAGAGAAGTTTTCTGTGGCGCGTATGGTGGAACAGACTCTGGCAGTGTATGAGGCGTTGTGTGTAGGATAGGTAGGAAAGCTAATGGCATCTATTGTCCTACAAGTCCTACCCATCCTACTTATCCTACTTCTTCCCCCTGCACACTTTTTTGCAACCACAGCCCCCAGGGTGTACCATGATTACGTTGTCGTTGTGTGTGATTAACCATTCAACTCAGGGAGATTCGTTGTCATGGCGGGAAAACTTCGTATTGGATTTATTGGCGCGGGCGGCATTGCCATCGGCCATTACCATCGTATTCTCGAAACCAAAAAGGCCGTGGTGGCGGCTTTGAACGAACCCAGCGATGCCTCGCTGAAGCGGTTCTATGAACACTGCCCCGGCGCGGACAAACTGCCGGTCTACGGCGATTACAGGGACATGATCAAGAACGAGCAGTTGGACGGTGTGGTCATTCTCAGTCCGCATACGGTACACTACGAACAAACCAACTTTTCACTGAACAAGGGGTTGCATGTACTAAGCGAAAAACCCATGGTGTGTACCATCAAACACGCGAAGACACTGATCAAAAAGGCGAAAGAAGTGAACCGTACATTGATGATCTCCTACCAGCGGCATTTCGAGCCGCAATTCCGCTACATGCGCTCGCAGATACAGAAAGGAAAACTCGGCGAAATCGAATTTGTGCAGGCCGTCATGAGCCAGGAATGGCTGCGTCTCACCCGGAACACGTGGCGGCAGATTCCGGAGTTGTCAGGCGGCGGTCAGTTGAATGATTCCGGCAGCCATCTGGTGGATATTCTCATGTGGATGACCGGCATGAAGGTAAAGGAAGTATCCGCGTTTCAGGCCAATTTTGATGTTGATGTGGACATCAATTTCACGCTGGCAATGCTGTTGGAAAACGGTGCGCTGGGCAGCCTCTCCATCATCGGCAATGCGCCGTGTTGGCACGAAGACCATACCATTGTGGGCAGCAAGGGCGCGCTCTATCTACGCCAAGGGCTGGACCTGATGCAGCAGGATGCGATGGGCAAACCGGTGAAAGTGAAGTTGCCCAACTTCAAGAAGAATCCGGACAGCAATTTTATTGACTGCATGCTCGGCAAGGCCGAACCGGAAACACCGCCGGAATGTGGGCTGCGCGTCATTGAAGTGACCGAGGCGGCATGGAAGTCAGCAGCGGCAGGCGGCAAGCCGGTGCGTGTACCGTAGTCAAAAAACGGGATAGAACCATTGCCTGAAACAGAAACACATACAACGCCAACGCCGGGTCGTGCGAAACCGTTTTTCGTGGCGGATGCCGTCTATCTGCTGATGGTGTATGCTTTCTTCATCACGCTGCCGCCGCTGGGACGGGATTACGCGGCGTTGGCGCGTCCCGATAGTGTGCTGTTCTTTGGGAAACTGGTGGCGTTCTTCGGCGGTCACGCCTGGGCGTACCTGTTGGTTAATCTGGTGCTGCTTTACGGGTGCATGATGCTCATTCTGATCCTCTCTCGACATCTTACAAACGGCCCCTGGTGGCTGGGGTCGGTGGCAGCAGTGATGTTCATGGCGAACCCCGTGAAGACGGAGGCCGTGCTTAACATCAGCGGCATTCGCGAACTCTGGCCTGCGTTCATGGCGCTGCTGACCCTGCTCGTATACATCAAGTGCCGCCAGTCCAACCGAAAAATTGCACGTTGGTTGCCGCTGGCGGTCTATGTAGTCGCCATAGTGACCGGCCCCACCAATATCATGCTCTTTGCCGTAATCGTCGTGCTTGAATATACCCTTTTCAAACAACGCTCCCGCTGCTGGATACCCATCGCATGTGTTGGTGTTATCGCACTGTTTATGGGTGGTCAGGCGTTCATGCCGGACGCATTCCATCCTGCCAAAATGTTCGCGCCCCTGTTTTATGTGGCCTATCCCATCGGCATGCTGCCCGACACGGTTGCTTTTTTTCAGCAATGGCCGATTGTTGGCTATGTGTTGGGTGCGCTAGCGGCTGTTGCAGGTATCTGGCTGATTCGCAAAGTGAACAACCCCGCCTTCACCTTTGGCATCCTTGGCGCGGTTGCGTTCCGGTTGTGCCAGGGAAGTTTTACTGTTGACCCGATCACCCTCGCAGGGGGCGGACAGTTGATGCTGCCCGCAGCGTTTGCCACCATTGCTGTGGCAGGATTCTTTGCGGCGCTGCTCAAAGAACCCCACTGGCGCAAGTCCGTGGTGCGGTTCACCACCCTGTTGTGCATCGCCACCATGTGCTGCCAGGTCTGGGTAAACCTGCACTGGCGACGTGCGGGACAGGAAGTGCGACAGTTTCAGGCAGATGCTGTCACAACGACCCAAGCCACGCCCGGCGAACCGGTCGCACTGGTTCCGAACATCCAATACTATCGCACAGCACCGATGATGCTGTACGAATCCGTAAAATACCGGACGCCTTTCAGTGATCCGTTGCCGGTAATTCCCTATGCACCCATCAACGTGATACCGCCGGTGAGTATCACCATAGACCATTACAGTCCCCATGCCATCACCCTGTCGGTACAGGGACTCGCGGTGCCCGAAATCGACACGCCGCCTCTCTTTTCGCGTGAATGGTGGTTGCACCGGTATGAACCGCGGAAGCCCGTGGTTTTGGAAGTAGAAGCAGGAGAACGCCTTTTCTCGGAAGTGTTGGTGCCGTTCTGAGTGACGGTATGAGAAAAAATGGGGACTGTTCCTGCCGCGTTAAACACTTCGACTGAAATTAATAAGAATGCCTGAAGGTGTGGAATGCTTACAGGTTAACGTAATAACTGCGCGGCGGAACTGTCCCCAGATTTTTTCGGGCCTATACGCCAACGTCGCAAAAAAACGGGGACAGCCCTGCGCGGTTCAGGGTATAACTACAAAACACTGTCCATGTGCGCGCTGAGGGCAGTCCCCATTTTTTGCTTATCACTGAAATTTTGCGGGTATTACTCCGGCGCGTCGGCGAGGATAGCGACACCGGCGCTGGTACCGATACAGTTCGCGCCTGCTTCGATGATTTGCATGGCATTTGCGTAGCTGCGAATGCCGCCTGCCGCCTTCACACCCAGCGAATCGCCCACCACCTTGCGCATCAGTTTCACATCTTCAACCGTGGCGCCGCCCTTGCCGAAGCCGGTGGCGGTCTTCACAAACGCCGCGCCTGCGCGCAGACACATTTCGCATACCGCGATCTTCTCTTCGGTATTCAGGTAGCTGGTTTCGAGAATCACCTTAACGGGATGTTCTTTTGCCGCCTTGACCACCGCCCTAATTTCCTTTTCCACGTATTGGGCATATCCCGACTTCAACGCGCCGATGTTGATGACCATATCAATTTCCGTGGCGCCGTTCTGGATGGCATCCTGCGTTTCTTCGATCTTCATTCGCGCCGTGGCAGCGCCCAAAGGAAACGCCACACAGGCGTCTATCCCCACATTGCTGTCCTTCAGCACTTTGGCACAAAAAGATACCCACACCGGATTCACCGACACCGCACGGAACCCATAGGTCAAGGCTTCGTCGCACAATTCACGGATGTCCGTCTCCGTGGCGAAAGCACGCAACTGGGTATGATCAATTATTTTTGCAAGCGATGAACGTTTCATGAAACGAAACCCTCCACCTTCGGGTCAAAACCTGTAGATGCATAAGACGCGGTAAAATGCGCCAACATCCTGTTCGGAACATTGTAACATCCGAACCGACAGTTAGACACATTTTTGGATAGGGTATGTTGTGATGAAAGTTTTTTCTACATGGACGCTATGGACAATATGGACAGCATGTCTCGTGCTGTTCATTCAGTGCGTGTCTTTTGGAGAAGAAAAACCCATACTCCGGGTGATGCAGCATATTGCCATGAACGCCGATGTGGAACTGGTGATGTATG
>CAZBNU010000230.1:0-6485 GCA_964493075.1 uncultured Nitrospirales bacterium
AACGCCAGGGGCCGCCAGAACCGGAGTACTTCGTCAGGACTAGCGGTATCTGGGGGCAGGCCCTCCTTCAAATAGGCACGTACAGGCTTTGGCAAGGTCTCCATGTCGGGCTGCAACATGAACAGGCGCAGGTCTTTCATGCCAGCACTGATTTCCGCAAGTATGGCGTCGGTTTCGCGGGATTGGTTTGTAAAATTACAGACTGCCTTTAGAAACACAGTCATTTTTCCTCGCCACGGACCGAGTATATCTTCCACGTCTTCCGTAGTGAGAAGATGCGTCACCATCTCCGATGTCATCAGTGCCCGGAACGGATTCAGCACCTCCGACAGATACATTTCGATATACGCTTCCTGCATGTCCGGTACGCCCTTGTCCCCAAGTAATGCGTGAAGACGTCCCCACGATCTGTCGTGGTCGCACACCTCGCGTATGGAAGCAAAGGCTTTGTATTCATAGGCATGCAGTTCGAAATGGAGTCCTGCCTCGGCGATGGTCGCCGTATGTCGCAGATACTCTAGGCCCGTCCGTATGTCGCGCAATATGGTATAGTAGCGCGGGTCTGTGTTAAGCGCCAGTGCTTCCACCAGGGTGCGCCGCTGGAGGAGTTGATCTTCTGCGCCACCCACATTGATAGCGGTTGACGTGTGCAGCACCCCACGGCTTGTTTGATAGGCATTGTTGTATACCATCAACGCACGCTCTTCGTTAGCGCGGTTGGTGTAAGCATACACGTTTTCGTCCACCCATCCGTCTGGTGTAACGAAATCGAAGAGGGCAAAATTGGCGGCGCCACTGAACAGATAGCGTTTGCGCATAAGGGGAAAGATTTCACGCTCGTGCCGTTCAATCAGCCAACCATCAGGTATTTCCTGATAGTAGGCACGACGATATTCCATGCCGTATTTTTCGGCGAAGCCTTCAACCTGTCCATGGCCAAACATGGGCAATCCCGGCATGGTTACCAACATGGCGGCCACCCCGAAATACTTGTCGCCCTTGCCGAACTGCTCCTGGGCGGTATCTTCATCCGGATTGTTCATGAAATTTACAAACCGCTGCAATACCGCCGGACTGAATTCAAGCACATTCTTGATGGTTTGCCGGAAATTGGCATTTTCTTCGTCTTTGAGCATATTCATGAAAGCGCTGTTGTAGACGCGGTGCATGCCCAGCGTGCGCACAAAGTAACCTTCCATCAGCCAGAATGCTTCGGCCAGGAGCAGCGTGTCAGGCGCCTCCACTGCGATACGGTCCACCACTTCGCGCCAGAATTCCACCGGAAACACTGCATCAAAAGAGGCTTTGTCCATGCCGTGTTCGGCACGGGAAGGAATGGCGCCACCTTCACCCGGGCGGGGATACCACAGCCGTTGATAGTGGCGCTTGGCAAGGGTCATGGCGGCGTCAAAGCGAATGATTGGAAACATGCTTGCCACATGGACAATAGCGCGTATTACCGCTTCGCGCACTGCTGGCAGCATAAAATTCAATTGTGCCGTATCATTCCACGGCATGCTCGTGCCGTCGTTGCCGTGGTAAATGTAACGAACGTCACCGGTATGGTTATCCACGCGCTCGAAAACCACTGCAGCATCGCTGTTGTTCCAGTAACCGTCTTCGATAAATAGGCCAATACGGTCGTCCCTGGAAAGATTGGGACCCGTAAAACGGTAGTTAGGAAATGGTGATTCCGCCAATTGCACAAACCAGTCGGGATGTTCCACTACCCAGCGTGAATAAAGGCCTACATGATTTGGAACCATGTCTCCTGCCAGACGGATGCCGCGTTGTCGCGCCCGACGGGCCAGTTCGTGATAGGCGGCCTCGCCGCCCAGTTCTGCGGCAATCGTATAGTCATAAAGGCTGTAGGCGGAGGCGGCGGCTTCCGGATTACCCATGCGCTGTTTGATGTCACTGGACGCGGAGGAGCGTTCCCACACGCCGATAAGCCAGAGCGCATTGAAGCCCCAGTGCGCCAGTTGGTCCAGTTCCGCGTCCGGAATATCATCAAGACGGGTCATGGGCCGACCGTACTTGGCGGACAGTTGATCAAGCCATACATAGGCCAGTTTCGCAATCAGCACCACATGGGGCATCCAGTCTTCGTCTTCAGAAAAGGCTTCCGGTTCCTCGTAATCCTCCATACCAAACGCCAGGGTATGCGCAGGTCCCGGTCCTGCCCCCCGCATGGTGGTTTCCTCCCGTAGTGCGTCTTGCGTGATCAGCAATTGTTCCAACAGTTCCGCAGGAAGCCAGGCGCGCCAGCGGCGTCGGATAAATTCCAATTGTCCTTCCAGCGAGTCCGGATTCTGGCGAAGGGGTTCTCGCAACAAATGAAGCAGCGTCATGCCTGAATCCGGAAACTCAGGTTGTGCTGCAAACCACTCTTCCAATCCGGCAATGAACGAATCATAAGGCGTTGTTTTGCGTAAACCACTGTTATCGAAGAGGCAAAGGTAGGACTGCATGGCAGTGTTTTCGTGGGCAAGTTGGACCACGATGATTTCTGCAACGGTGGCATCCTTATTCTTGAAGTTGCCCTGTGTTGCGGCAAGGAAGCCTTTTGCAGTAAGTGTTTGTCTGCGCATAACGGCTGGCGGGAAGCAGTGAACATAAGCGGGAAGAGTGATCTCCACAACGTCTTCGCCCCGCGTCTTTTGGGTATAGGTCAGCCCGCCGTCCAGGGCTGCAGGATTGACTTGTTGGCAATAAAAGCCAATGAGGCGCCGGAACACTTCGTTCAGCAATGCCATCGCCAAAATTTCACCCGCCCGTGCGGGACGGGTATCTTCCCGAGAAAAATCACGTTCAACATTCAGGCGTGCTGCCAGCGCACGGGCAAACTGAAACCGTCTGGACGGGGTGGTTTCTGTTTCGGACCCGTCCAAAGTGCGGACCCCAAAACGGCTATATGCTTCGTCCGTTATGGGTATTCCCTGAGGGAAATAAGGGATATTTTTATCATCGCTGTGCGGTATATTCATTATCAGCCTTCAATGTGATATTTATTGTTTACTGGCAAACTGCTTTACTGCCGCTTCCCCAAATAGATTTCCATCTTCCTCCACGCTACAAGCATAACGTATCATACGGTTCAATTGCCACATATACTGGTGTGACAGGGAGTTTCCTGGTTCACCCGCCCGATAGGTTGTATTCCGCAATTTTTCGATACAGCGTACTGCGGCCGATGCCAAGCAGGGCCGCTGCTTCGGGCACGTTACCTTTGGAGCGGGTTAAGGCTTCTTCTATGTGCCGTCTTTCCATTTCTTCCAGCGGAACAAAATTTTCCTCTGGAGCCATACCGCCATTCAACGCCAAGTCGCAAGCGTCAATTCTGTCGTGTTTGGCTACCACGATGGCGCGTTCAATGATATTGCGAAGTTCGCGCACATTGCCAGGCCAGGTGTGGCGCTCCAGGGCGCGCAATCCCTCTGCGGTAAACCCTTGCGGCCCCCGTCCTTCCCGTTTAACGGCCTGACTGCGGAAGTGCTCGGCCAGAGCGGGAATATCGCCGCGCCGTTCCCGAAGTGGCGGTAGGCGCAGTTCAAACCCGTTCAGGCGATGGTACAGGTCCCTGCGGAAACGTCCGGCTTTCACTTCTGCGTCTAGATTTTTGTTCGTGGCCGCCACCACGCGCACTTCGGACTGCAACACGGTGCTGCCGCCGAGCCTGCGGTAGGCGCCCGTTTCGATGGCTCGCAGGAGCCGCGCCTGGTTTGCAAGGCTGAGATCGCCCACTTCATCCAGAAACAGGGTGCCGCCGTTGCTTTCTTCCATTAGACCCTTCTTGGCGGCATGTGCACCAGTGAACGCGCCTTTCTCATGGCCGAATACCTCGCTCTCAAACAGTTCGTCCGGAATCGCGGCGCAGTTCACGACTACCAGCGGCTTGTCTGACAGGTCGGAAAGTTCATGAACCATACGCGCCACCAGTTCCTTGCCAGTACCGGTCTCTCCCAGCACCAGCACACTCAATCGGGATCGGGCGGCATCGCGTGCCTGTTGACGCAGCACATTAAGCGCTGCACTTTCGCCCACAATGGGACTGTCATACGCGAGTCCCGCCACCAGTCGCTGGTTTTCCACCTCAAGCCGTTCGAGTCGTTCCGCTACGCGTACGTAGGGTGCCAGCGCATAGGCATGGGCCACGAGATATTCAAGATCGGATTCTTCGTATATCCGATTGTTGCTGTGGGTTTGTACTGCCAGCGCGCCCAGCGATTCCTGGCCCAGAACGACAGGGGAGACAATGGTGGTTCGGATGGACCGGGCATCATCATCACCGTCCACCTGGGGCAGCAACAGGCTGCGCTTGTCCGCTATCGCCTGTAATACATGCCCGTAGAGTGTCTTATCGTTGCGTAACATTGCTGCCCCATCCGACGGCACAATCCCTGGAGTGGAGGGTTCTTCGGTGTGCAAGACAAACCAGAAAGCGACTGGGTCAAACTGTTCTGCAATATGTTGCTGCAGCGTTTCAAACAGTTGTGCCGTGGTGCCTGCCTGACTCAAAGCCCGTCCGAAAGCGAAGAGATGTACCAGTTCCTGTGTGGTATGGGGGGTGCCTTTTTGAAAAAGGCTGTCGCCACTGGCATTGGAATATATGGGGATGTTTATCTTGAGAGAAGAGGTGTCGTCCATCTTCGACGGCTTTTTTTTCTGTGCCGTTTTTCGCTCATGAATTTCAGCGACCAGGAACACCGATGCGCCTATTGCGATTTCATCACCAGATTGTAGCGTTGCTTCGTGAATGGCCGTACCATTGACCAGCGTGGCATTGCGGCTGTCCATATCCCGGATTTGTGCATGGCCGTCTGCCAAATACACCTGACAATGTAGACGGGAAACTACGGGGTCGTTCAGGCGTATGGCGCAGGAAGGATCACGGCCAAACACCAACGGTGTTTCGGTGACTGGCCAAGCCTGCCCCGTATAAGCGCCGCTTTTGGAAACCAACTGTAGCATATTATTGAAAGCCTTATTATCTAAAGTGTTCTATGCTCACAACCTAGAATAATTTCACAAGAGCAAGCCCCCCACCGTCATTCCGGTTTTTATTTTCTGATTCTCATCAGAAAGTAAAAAAACGGAATGACAGTGCGGGCTGTTTTATTATAAATTCAACTTCTTGTTTTTTATCGCGTTTTTGAGTTCGTACACTTTTCTGTACGCGACAATTTGCAATAGTATATCCCATCGCCGTCCCAAAATGGGATTTTTTGCCGTCCCGATTTGGGATTTATCCATAAGTGAGACGGGATAAAATCACAGGAGAGGCGAAAATTCATTTATAACCTGAAATATGTCAATGTGATACGGATGTTTTCTTGAATAGATGATATTGGCATGGTAGATGCTTTATCTACTCAGTGACAGTTGAAAAATCAGATACGAAATCAAAACACTGGATGCCCGTTCTGTTAAGAACCTGTTTATCAAGCAGGACACACGTATTGCAGGTTTGGGAATCAGCATATCCGCGCTTGGCCAGGATGGGAACAGAAGGGCATGCCGGTGTTTTGGGAAAGAGTGACAGTACGATCAGGGTTTCACCACCATGTCGCTGGCACACACACGAGCATGGCCGCCAACCTCCGGCGACATGTTTTACGGGAGACGAAGCCGCACAACAATGCGGGAATGGGTCAAGGCTTCGTCTCCCGCCTTTTTTTTGTTTGAATTTGCCTCGGGGCACGGGATACAGTACCCATATCTTGAACAGTAAAAAGAAGGAGTATCTTATGAGCAATAGTAAGGTAGTTTCGATAGGAGTGCTGCTGGCAATGCTTCTTGTATTCTGCGGTGGCGTGTGCGCTGAAGAAGCAACGGAGGTGGTTGTGGTTACCGGTGGTCACGCTTACGATAGAAGGCCCTTTGAGGCCATGTTCAAAAGCTTTGAGGAACTCGACTGCACCTTTGTGGCGTTGAAGGATGACAGCGAGATTTTTGAGGACATCTCAAACTGGTCCTATGATGTCATTGTACTCTACAACATGTCCCAGCAGATTTCTGAAAAGCGTAGGCAGCATTTTTTGAAACTGATGGACGATGGCGTGGGACTGGTGGTGCTGCATCACGCCATTGCGGCCTTTTCGGATTGGCCCGAGTATCGGAAGATTATCGGCGCGAAATACTGGCTCGCCGACACAGTCGAGGACGGCATCGAATATAAGAAATGCACTTGGGAAGAGGGGGTGGACATGCCGTTTCATGTGGAGGATGCCGCTCATCCCATTATGGCGGGCATTGCTGATTTCACCCTACACGATGAAACCTACAAAGGCTACACGTTGCAGCCGGACAATCATCTCCTGCTCTCCTGTAATCTGCCGACCAGTCAAAAGGAAGTTGCCTGGACGCGCACCTATAGCAACGCCAAGGTATGCCTGATACAGCCGGGACACGGCCCGGAAGCACACAGCGACGAGAACTATCGGCAGATGGTGCGCCAGGCCATCACTTGGGTGACACCGGAATAG
>CAZBNU010000231.1:0-6468 GCA_964493075.1 uncultured Nitrospirales bacterium
TCCTTTCTTCAAGGCGTACCTTTTCCAGCAGCAGGGCATCGAAATAGACCGGGTTCCCTTCCTTATTACGCCAGGTGTTTTCAACCATAATTTCGTTGATGACCCCGCCTTCTCTTGCCCAGCGGTTGTTGTTGCCTTGGTGGGAGGTGGCGCCCAGCGCCCAAAGGCGCACTTCGGAGGATGCATTGCCGCCCAAAACCGGTCGATCTTGTGCCAGCACAACGCTGATACCTTCACGGGCTGCGGTGATGGCACAACAGACTCCCGCAAGGCCGCCGCCAATAACCGTCAGGTCCGCCTGTATTGAAACGGTTTTTAATTCCCGCGACAAGGCGGGTTCGGCAATATACATCAGTGGGGGTTCCCTTTGCGTTGTAAGGCAATGGATACAGCAAGCACGGCGGCAATCAAAAGTAGTATCCCGCCAAAAACAGCCAGTAACATGGGTTTCTTTTCCGAAAACGGCATCAAGGAAAACATGAGCGCGGCACAGGCAAAAAGCCAGCCACTAACAATCATGGCAGGCAGGTCGCTGGCTTGACAGCTAATGCCGCTGCGTTCTGTTTCCGCAACCAGGCTGGCCACTTTGTTCCAGCCGTCCGCGGTTGTTGTTGATTTGACCTGCATAAAGGACAGCACCAACAACGGCACGACCACTCCGATGAGTAAATCCACCGTGGTACCATTATTTGCCATCCAGTCGGCCAGCACTTGTAAATTTTCGTTTACGAGCCAACCGCCTTGCGCCAGCCCCATTTTACAGAGGACGCCCAAGGCAAAACTGATACTGGCAGTCATCCATATCGCTTTGATCGTGATCCGTTTGCTGAAAAGTCCCCACAAGGTTGGCGCCAGCAAGGGCCCCACCATCAGACTCGTAATGGAAACAATGATCTTTTCTGCGCCGCCCAGATAAGGAATGGCCAATGCCACGCCAACCAATACAGACCCCAACGCAATGGTAAACACACGCCCCATCTGAACCAGTTTTTTGTCTGTGGCGTTCGGTTTGAAAAGGCGGCGATAAAATTCATCTGTCAGTACACCGGCAAACACATTGAGTTGGGAACTCACCATACTGCCAGTTGCCGAGAACATGGCCGCCACCAGCAGACCCACCATGCCGACAGGCAGCACGGATTGACAGGCTAAAATATAGGCTTGTTCAGGTGCGGCATCAGGATTAATCGTGCGGTATATCATAGGGGGCAGCAACCACACAATAGGACTTACCAAGTAGAGAACACCAAAAAGATAGGTGCTTTTTCGGGCATCTTTTTCATTGGGAACACAGATGAAGCGCTGTACGAACGCCCATTCAGCACCAATCATGAAGAAATGGATCAATACCCAGCACATCATAAAAAACCAGGTATAGTTGTCGCTGGTCAGCGCAAAAAATCCTTCGGGTGCTTTCTCTATAAATGCTGAAATGCCTCCAACCTGCCCAAAGGCCAACGGAATAACAAATAGTACCGCAAGATTCAACACAATGAACTGAAGTACATCGGTCATTAGCACGGCCCAGAGTCCGCCTGCCATAGTATACGCCACCACGATACCGCCGAAAATCAGTATTGCCCAGTTCAGCGATAGGTTTCCAGTGGACGGATCGCAGAAAGGATTGCCCGCTGGCAGCGGCATTAGCGCCACCAGCACGACCGATAACGAATAAAGGGAAACACCGACCCCCACAATGCGGAATGCCATCATGGCCCAGGTATAGAATTGCACGGCCGCTGCGCCAAACCGCAGTTCAATAAATTGTGCCGGTGTTTTTACCCCAAGTTTCTTCCAATGCCCCGCAACAAAATATCCCGCCAACAGTGCGGCAACACCATAACAGAGATTAATAATCACCGCTACAAAGCCATGTCTATACGCGATACCACCCCATACAACAAATGTACCGGCAGAAAACATCGTCATGAACGCGCTTAGCCCAGAAGTCCACCAAGGGGATTGGCCTCCCGCAGTAAACATATCGGCAGCATTTTTGTTTTTCCACGACAGCCCAACACCGACAAGAACAATCCCGATCAGGTAGGCCGCTAGAACGATATAGTCTATGCTTTGCATGGTGCTATAATAGCATCATGCGGCGGGAGGGTCAAATCATCAAAGCCTCAGCGACATATTGCTTTCCCCTTATGCCGGTGCTATACTCAATCAGACAGGAGCGTATTCGTGGACAAAATTCCATCCAAAGGCATCACGCGGCGCGCCAAGCCGCCGGCGCAAATCAATCACAGTATCCGTGACGCTATTGAGTGCTTGCTTGAAATTGCCGCGCAGGAACACCCCGTTGGAAGTCGGGAACTGGCACGGCGGCTGGGTCAGAACCATTCACGCATCAACCGTATTATCAGTATGCTATCCTATATGGGGCTGGCCGATCAGACCCCTGATCGAAAATATATTGCCGGTTCCGGCTTACTGGTGTTGGCCAGCCTCAGCTTACGCGGGTCGCCCTTATACCGGTGTGCGATGCCTCATTTGGAAGTTCTGGGCGATGCCACCGGCTACCAGGTAGCCTTGGGGATGCGCTGGCGTACCAACGTAAGTTATTTGTTTCATGGCCATACCCAATACCATGCGGCGCTGGGAATCGCAGCGGAAAAACTGTACCCCGCCAATGAGTCCAGTATCGGTCTGGCCCTGTTGGCCCAACTTCCAAAGGAAGATGTAGAACAGTTATACGCTCAGGCTGTCCCGTACACCGCCAGCCCTGACGCTATGCAGGGGCTGTTGGAACATTTGGAACTGGTCCGCCGCCAGGGGTATGCAATTGCCCTCAACCACCGATCCATCGCCGTCGCCCTGGGAAAACCGGCGGTTGCCGGAATTGCCCTTTACCATTCCGAAGAGCAGCCGGAATTGCCCAAAGACCCCGCTATTCGTGCGGGGTTGGTAAAACAATTGCACACAACGGCAGACGGCATCCTGTTGGATATATCCCGAGGATAAAACCGCTGTCTCAAACCTATCCTGATGAAGCACCTGCTGGGAGGGCCGCACTGACCCATGAGACAAGAATGAGGCGGTTTGTCGAGAGTGGCTTAGCGATGCGGCTTTTGCGTGTAAAATTCAGATTAGGGTTACGAACGAAAACGCTGGTGCAATACATGTTCCGGTCGAGGCGATCTCTCCTCTTATACAAAACGAGACTGTGTGACGTTTTTGTCAAGGTTCACGCTGCACCGGGTGACCGGGTAAACATCGGTTTCGACCAATGTTTTCAGGGGTGAAACGATGGTGGGCGATACTGGACTCGAACCAGTGGCCTCTGCCGTGTGAAGACAGCGCTCTAACCAGCTGAGCTAATCGCCCACAGAGGAAGTGAATGATAGCATATATGGAAGAATGGGGTCAACTGGTTTTTCTGGGGAAGATACCACAGAATTCGGGCAAATACACTTTCGCAGGAATAGTAGAAGAACATCCGGCGTTTATCAGGGAAGGGTGGTCAGGAAGTGGACTGTACCGAATTCAAAAACGGAGATGTTTCAACCAGATAGGATGAAGAAAAAATGGCTACGATTACATTGCATGGCAATCCTTTTAACACCTGTGGCGAACTACCTGCATCGGGCCAGGCAGCACCGGACTTTACCCTCACCAATACGGACCTGGCAGAGTGTGGTCAAGCCGATTACACCGGAAAAACCATTGTGCTGAATATCTTCCCAAGCATTGACACGCCCGTATGTGCCACAGCAGCCCGACAGTTTAATGAAAAGGCCGCAGCGCTTCAGGATACAGTCGTACTGTGCGTCTCCCAGGATCTTCCTTTTGCTTTGGGTCGTTTTTGCGGCGCTGAGGGACTTGAAAACGTAACCGCCCTCTCGGCATTCCGCCATCCCGAATTTGGCAAGAACTACGGCGCCACCATCGTTGACGGCCCGCTGGCCGGACTTCTTGCGCGCGCCGTTGTGGTTATTGGCAAAGACGGTAAAGTGGCTTACACCGAACTCGTGCCGGAAATCGCCCAGGAACCGGATTATGATGCTGCCCTCAAAGCCATAGGGTAATGTACGCCCGTTGTTCCTGAAATATGCTATAGTTTGTGTAGGTTACGGCTTGACATACTGCACAACTCCATGTTTACAAGGAACACAAGAAATGAAGGCATTACAAATAAGCGGCATGCAGCGTATAGCAACATTTTTGTTTATTTGTCTGCTTGTTGCACTTTATGGGGCCGCTACAGCGGACGAAACGGTCTGTATTTCCTTGTCCCGCACCGTAAGCGTCTCTCATTATGAGTCGGAACAGGAAATCGTCGTAGAATTGGCGATCCAGAATACTTGTGATGAGGCGCTCAGTTCTCTGGGTATCAGCGAGTCGCTTCCTGCAGATTGGCAATTTATCGCCGGTGAAACCATCAGTGGCGCTTCGCCGGTGCAGTGGCTGGCGCCCGGATCTGTAGATAAACTGGAGATATTCTGGATTACTGTTCCTGTGTTTCCCGTGGTATTGCGGTACACGGTGAAAGCAGCTGAAGCAATGACAACCCCCGCTGCTTTTTCCGGTTATGCCGTATTTTCATTTTCAACTGGAAATCAGCAGATTTCCAATCCAGTTGAAACTACCTTGCCTCCGGCAATAGTAGCCGAGGGAGAAGGTGAAACGGTGGAAGGCGAACAGCGCGAGGGGGAAGGTGAAACAGAAGGAGAAACGGTGGAAGGTGAACAGGAAGGAGAACTTCTTTTGGAAGGTGAGCCGGTTGAAGGAGAAAAAGAAGGAGAAACGATTGAAGACGAAGAAGGGGAGGGTGAAAACGAGGCATCCGTGGGATGCTGTCGTCGTCAATATCCAAATCAAACAGCAAGGGGACTTGAAAAGCGTTTCCTATTTGCTGGCGATGCTCTGTTGTTTTTCGGCAGTTTACTTTTTTTTGTTGTATGAGGTGCGCACTTTAATGACGTAAAATAGATGCCCCACTGGGTGCTCTCTAGTCGTCAAAAGCCGACTGCCGCTTTCGCAGGCCTACCTTTTCTGGTGCGCCATTTTTATGTTGGAATGCTTCATGTACATTTAATCCGCTGCTATCTGGGGCTTGCTTATATTCGGCGCATTTGGCGTGCAAGGTTTATGCAGTACTTCATCGGCCTGCAGGCGGACCGTGGGGCGGTTTCGCACAAAACACACCAGACTGCTCATCCACCATTCAACGCTATATTTAAAGTCGGCCTCTTCCCATGCGCGTAGCACAAGATTCCAGAACACGAGTATGCAAAGAACGTAGGGGATGATAACCCACGGGGAACGCGGAAAGGCGCCTTCAATGCCCAACACCCAGAGATAACCGTTGCTAAACAGTACAGCAAAGAAGCTTTCCAGGCAGAACAGGGTGAGTGCCATGAGACCTACCCGGCGCAGCCACAAAGTACGACGCGCCACGCGGGCACGTTTCTCTTCGGAACAGTATTCCATGTGTAGTACCAGGAAGGTGCAACAGGCAAGCATCAGCCCGAGATTGATGAAGTGTAACTTGATGGGTTGCGGATGTAGGGCGAGCTGGGTCGGTGCAAATTCCTGTACCACGAAAAGCACCGCGCCCGCGGCTATCATCGTTGCTGCGATGCCGTAGCCGTACCTGCGGAACATAGACGCCGGAACCCGCCGGGCAAGTCCAATGCCAATGAGTGCGCCCACCAGACCATAGGAGACAAACGGTATTACAGATAAATTAGGGCCAATGAACAGTTTCAGTGCAAAGGCGGTTACATAATTGCCGTTGTTAAGCGCCTTAAAGAACACCGGGTTAAGGATGCCAAGAACAAAGGGGGAGACAATGAGTATCCCTGCTGCAATAGCGGCAATACATTTCACGGTGCGTCCCATACAGTCAAAGCCTTTGCCGGACCAAAGCACATAAAGCAACAGGTTGATAAGGATGCCGCTTAACGCTACCAGAGACAGGGCGTCGTTGTAAAACAGCAAATCCGGCGAAAAAGACTGCCAGCTGCCTTGGTGCAGTGATCCTGTGAAAAGGGTATGCTGGAAGGAGCCGTTATAGTTCATTGAATGGTGCAGGAAGCCCATATTAAGTGTGGACAGACCGTATAAAAAAATGCCGGTTACCAGGGGACCTGCCATAAACGAACGGAAGGGTACCCCTGTGTCCTGATTCTCCCGATGGCGTTTCATGATGTTGTGCAGCACATAGGCATTGGCGGCGCCGGAGACCACTACAAATATGGGGGCCCACATGGCCAGAATCATCACTGGAGCAAACACTACCAGCAGCCATTTTGGAAGGGTATTCAGGGTTTCCGGATTATTATTAAACACCACGCCGATAGTGGCATGAAGCCACACGACATAGAGGATGAAGAAACCGCGCAAAGCGTCCAGAAAAATAAGACGTCGGTCTGACATGAAAGAATTCCTGTTTGGTTACTGCTACAAGATGAAATATCACTTCGCCTACTATACCATCGAGAGAGTAAAACGTTTCATAAA
>CAZBNU010000232.1:0-6372 GCA_964493075.1 uncultured Nitrospirales bacterium
GGATCGGAACCGCGATAGAAAAACAAGAAGTTCAATTTGTGAATTTACTACCACTACCGTCATGCCGGTCTTTTTCGGGCAGGTCAATTTCATGCAGACGGCAACAACGACAATATATAGGTTCAAGCGCGAGATTGTGTATTCGTATAGTTGCCCGAAAAAACCGGAATGACGGTTGTGGTGCTTACTTTTATATAATCTGGGTTGCGGGTAAAGCCCACGTTACTTTAATCGGTAGCATACCAGACCGTTACGTTATACTTTCAACGAACGAAATTGCAGACAGGCGTGGGATATGCTATAGTCCATGAGCGTTGGTAATTTTAAGTGACATAAAGGAGTGTCTTATGTTTAAGGTCATCTTAGGGGTATGTTGTTGTATGGTTGTGTTTGGGGCCGTGGCCCATGGGGCGGATTCCTGGGTCCCCGAAGAATTTCGTTTGTTTAATGTTGTGCCGCCCATACTGCCTGTGAAGGGGACGGTTGCTCCTGTTGAGGTCAGCCCTTTTGTGGAGCATGTGCGAGGGCATGTAGAGATGCCGGGCGATATTGATACTGCCACTGCAATCCGTATTGTGGACGGTGCGCTGGTTTTGGAAAACGGCAATAGCGAAACATGTGATGGACATCCCGTGACGGCGAAAGCGACCCAGGGGAAACGCGTCTGGATCGGTACTGCATCAGGGTTGTATCTGCAATCCGGTGGCGATACAACATTTCATAATACCTACGGAGAGGGCGGCCCACTCGCCACGAAAATCACCGGATTGGCGGTGGATTCCAAGGCTGCACTGTGGGTGGGTACCCCCCTTGGATTGAGCCGGTTGGACGACACCACCACCTGGTCGCATTTTCAGGGAAGGCAGGGATTGCCCGTGGAAAATATTACCGCCCTGGCCATAGACAAGGATGACAACCTGTGGATTGGCACTTCCCACGGCGCCATTCTGTTTAAGCCCTATAACGAAGGAAGGCAGTGGTACTATCGCGCCGGCAAGCGATATCTGCCCGACGATAACGTGAAATCTGTTGCTGTCGCGCCGGAAGGCACCCCTGTATATTTTCTTACCGATGGTGGTCTGGGAAAGATAGACTTGGTAACGACAACCTTGCTCGAACGGGCGCAAACCATTGAAGAACGGGTGAACAAATATCACCGCCGTCTCGGGCTTGTGGCTGCATGTACTTTTGACAACGCGGAGAATCCTACAACCCATACCATTCAGGATTTTGATAACGACGGCTTGTGGACAGCCTATCATGTGGCGGCCATGTCCTTGTGCTACGGGGCAACAGGCGACCCTGCCGCCAAAGCCTCGGCGAGGGAAGGAATGCACGCCCTGTATATGTTGCAAAATGCGTCGGGAACGCCCGGACTGGTGGCGCGGAGCGTGGTGCCTGCAGAAATCGGCAAGACCAAAAACGAACAGTGGCGGCCCACGCCGGACGGGACCATGTATTGGAAGAGTGATACGTCCTCCGACGAGATTGACGGGCATTATCTCGCTTTCTATGCCTATTATGAACATATCGCCAAAGACGACCCGGAGGAGAAAAAGATTATTGAGAAACAGGTGCGCGAGGTAACGGACTATATTATAGGCAACAATTATCAACTGATAGATTGGGACGGAAAGCGCACCCGATGGGGATTCTGGAACCCCGAAGCGCTGAACGAGAACCCCATGGACTATATTGAGTCCGGACTGAATGCCCTACAGATATTATCTTTTCTCAAGACAGCCTATTACATCACCGGCGACGAGAACTATGAGAAACATTTTCGCAAGTTAGCAGTTGACCATCATTATCTGAACAACATTCTGCTCACGAAGCGCTGCTTTCCGGACGAGAATAATCACAGCGACGACCAACTGGGATTTGTGGCCTGGTATCCCATCCTGCAGACCGCGAAGGATCCCTTCGTACGCAAGGCATTGCTGGCAGGGGTGCGTCGGCACTACGCTGTTGTGAAACCCGAGAAACCCAGTTTCTATACCTTCGTCTATGCCACCATAAATCCATTGGACGCAGACCTGGAGGCCGGCGTGGAAAACCTTATGAACATCCCGACGGACCGTCGTGTCTATGCGGTGCAGAACAGTCACCGTGCTGATGTACAGATTGATCCCAGGCCCAACCGTTTTGACCGCCCCGTATTGACACGGGTATTGCCGGTAGATGAACGCCATTTTGATAAATGGAATGTTGACCCCTACGAACCCGACGAGAACGCTGATGGACGAGAAGAAAACGACGGCGCTGCCTATCTGCTTCCCTACTGGATGGCGCGGTATCATGGGTTTATCCGGGAGACATCCTGATCATGCGCACCATATTTTCACCAGTACGGTGACCTAAATAAATGAGAAAAAATAGAGGTTGTTACGCCAAAAAGCATTTAATTTCGATATCGTGTTATAATTCTGTTATCCTAGAGCCTAGGATAGGATTTATACGGTGTGAGTAGTTTGTGTTGGCGTATTGGGTTGCTGTATGGTTCCCGAAAGATAATGGGTTGCTGAAGGGCCTGCATGATGGAAAGAGAAGCATCTAAACAGAAGTTTGCCATAGCCAAGAGCATGTTTGTGGAGGGACAGTATGAAAATGCGCTTGTGCTTCTGGAAGAACTTAGCAAAGAGCATCCTGCTGTTTTTAATATTGAGTTTCCCATGTTGCAGTGTTTGCAGCGATTGGGACGCCTTGAGGACGTGAAAGAACTGTATGCGCTTATGGTGAGCGTATACACCACGGAGAAGCAGCAGCAAGGACTTGCGCAGGTTCAGGAATGGATTGCGCAGCAGGATGGGGGAAACCTGGACGAGCTGGATGGCCTGCAGTTGGAGTTGGGTGGGGATGCTCTTGATGTTAATCTCATGGGCGACTTATTTGAGAGTTCGACGCCAAAGAAAAAGAAGCCGTCCACATCCTCATCCACCACCCACGCGGTGGCTTCGAATTCGACACCATGGACGATTATTATTGCCGTTGCTGTACTGTGTGCGGCGGGCGCGGCGGCGTATTTATTTCTGCCAACATTGATGGGGGCGGTACCTCAGTTTTCTGCGAATGTGATTCTCGGACTTCCCCATGCCAATCTGGAAGGAAAGTTTTACCGGAAAAGTGAAGGTGTTAGCCGCACAGAGATGCTGGGGCAGATAGTGGTTACCAAGAAAGGCTTGGTGTACCGGATTGTCCCTGATGCAAAGAAGTATTCCGTGGCACGGCTCAAGGATATGGCCGGGCAGAGTCCGCTGGCTGAAATGAGTGATTTTCAGAAGTGGATTGCCGAAAATGGCGGCCAGAAGACCGGTGAAGAAACATTGTACGGGTATATTTGTGACGTTTATCAGGCACCGGTACGGATGAGTCCTGCCATGCCGCCAGCAGATACCAAAATATGGTATGCCCGCGACTTGAAGTTTCCTGTCAAAAGCGAAACATTGACGACAGGGGTGCTGGGCAAGGTGGTCATGTTTCTCAAGGATATTAAAGTAGCCAAGCAGCCTGCCGATTTGTTTGAAATTCCTGCAGACTATGTCAAGGCCACCCCGGAGGAGATTGCGGGCCTGACGGCGAACATGGGATTAACCCCAAGCGCTGGCGCCAAGCCACCAATTCAAGGCAACGCTCCTGACAACAGCAGAAATGTAAATCCAGCGGATATGGAAAGACTCATGAAGCAGTTGAACATTAAATAGTGATGTGTTTTTCACTAGCGGGCAGTAACGGTGATGCTGAAAGTGCGTACAGCAACTATTGTCAGGGCATGTTTCGTGGACGCCGTCAAGATGTTTATACATTGAGTGGCATTATTTGCATTGCGCCACACAGAAGCGGTAATCTTTCAGGTGGTAGTTTTCTTTGTACAAGGGCATGTGTTTGGCCGCCGAGAAACTGATTCGGTCAGACCTGACGATATATGTATTTATCCAACAACCACTACGCTGTCTTTTTTTTGCCCTACACCCCCCAGCGTTTTTAAGGATGTGTAAATGGACCCGGAAACGGCTCAACATAAATTCACCCAGGCCAAGCATAAGTTCCTGGAAGGGTTTTATGAAGAGGCGCTTTTACTGCTGAATGAACTCATCAAGCGGCATCCCGGCGTGTTTAACCTTGAATTTCCCAAGCTGCAGTGTCTGAAGCATCTGGAGCGGCTCGAGGAGACAAAAGAGTTTCACGCGATTATGACGATGACCTATACGCAACCGGACCATCAGGAAAAGTTGCAGATGGTGGGTGCGTGGATTGCAGAGCAGGAGGCTGCCGCAATCGATGGATTGGGGGGGCTTCAGTTGAATTACGATATGGACGGAATTGGCGGAGGGGCAATGGACGATCTGCTGGGGTTGTCGGCGCCTCGCAGGAAGACTGAACCCAAACCGGCAGTGGTGGCAGAGGGTCCTGCGCCACATCACCGGGCAATCATTTCCATTGCGGTTGTTGTTGTAATCGCGGTGGTGGCGGTCATTTTTTTGCCGGGGTTGTTGCGGCCTGTACCGCCTTTTTCTGCCGGGATTGTTGTTGGGTTGCCTTATGATACCCTTGAGGGCAAGTTTTATCGCAAAACCAACAGTGTAACACGCATAGAGTTTATGGGGCAGATAGTCATCACCAATGAAAAAGAGGTGTATGTGCTGATTCCTGCAGAGCGCAAATATTCCGTCATGAGCGTTTCGGAAGTAATGGGCAATCAGTTTCTGTCTGAAATAGATGATTTTGATGACTGGATTGCGGCAAGGAACGGCAAAAAAATTGGTGAAGAAACCCTGTACGGCATGAACTGTCATGTGTACCAGGGCAGGTTGAGCCTTAACCCTGCTTCCCCGCCATCAGAAACCAAAGTGTGGTGGTCGCCGGACCTTCAGTTTCTCGTCAAAAGTGAAACCGTATCAACAGGCTTGCTGGGGCAAATGAAAATGTTCCTGAAAGATCTGCATGTAGGGCCGTTGTCGGAGGAACTTTTTCAGGTGCCGGCAGACTATAGGCAGGTAAGTCCTAAGGAAACGCAAAGTCTGGGTGCCAGCATGGGTATAGGTCTGGGACCCGGCATGGGGGACAGCCTTTCTCGGGGGTCTGCATCGCCGCCAGCATACCCCAAAGTACCTTCTGGTCCGCCGCCTGCGTATACGCCACCGCCTGCGTATGCACCACCGCCTGCGTATGCACCACCGCCTGCGCCGGATATGAACTACACGCCTCCCACCAATCAGCAGGTGGACCAGCAGCAGATGCAGCAATATATCGAACAACTCAAGAACAGCCGCCAAAATCAATAGGGAGTTCACTTGTATGCCTATGTTGGGAAAAGCCGTGCGGTTGAATCGTATTCTTGCCGGTGGTGAACGCCGCGTGTTAACCGTTGCCGTTGACCACATGATCAACTATCCTGTGGGGTTCCCAAAAGGGTTGCGGCAGATGGATAGCACCCTCGCTGAAATCGTGGCAGGTGCACCGGATGCGCTTACCATGAACAAAGGCACTGCCATGCGTTTCTGGGCGCCTTATGCAGGACGCGTTTCCCTCATAATTCAGTCTATGGCGCTGCGTCCCGGCGAACCCGACTTTGCGGATACGGCAACGGTGGAGGAGGTGGTAGCCTTAGGCGCGGATGCGATTGCGGTGGCCATGTTTGTGTACTGCGACGAGGAGATGCGTTACATGCGTCATTTGTCCCAGGTGGTGCGGGAGGCGTCCCGCTTCGGGCTTCCGGTCATACCCCATATCTATCCGCTGGCGAGCGGCGATGAGCAGCACACCGTGCTGCATGATGCGGAACATATTTTCTATGCTGCGCGGGTGGGTCTTGAAATGGGCGCGGACATCATCAAAGTGCCCTATACCGGAGATGTACGGTCGTTCAAAGATATTGTCAATACGATTCCAGTGCCTGTGGTGGCGGCGGGCGGACCCCGTTGTGCAACCCTGGAAGATGCCGTTGTCATGGCGCAACATATCGGAAAGACCGGCGCGGCAGGCGCTACCATGGGACGTAATGTCTGGGAATTCGAGGATATCCCCCTTGCCATCAGCAAACTGAAAGAGGCAATCAATCAGCAGCCGTTGGCGTGATTCGTTCCCAGCCGTTGTTGTAACGCCAGGGGTGTACTGTGTCGCCGGTGTCGTGCAACACAATCTCCGTAAAACCACCCGGGCAGTGGGGTTTGTCATAGAACAGCGCACTGGAGGTAATCTGTTCCAGTTTCGGGAACCGCGGGTCGCAGTTTTGAGTGAATACATGCACATGTCCGGCGAGGTAGAGGATGGAGCGACCCGTATCCCCGAGCATCCTGCGCAGGGGAGCCGCATTGCCCAGCCGGCGCATGACATTGCTGTGATGTGCGGGATTGGGCAACACCGGGTAGTGGG
>CAZBNU010000233.1:0-3468 GCA_964493075.1 uncultured Nitrospirales bacterium
CGTTCACCAATACAGCATCTGCTGCGGGCGAAGATCCGAACGGCGATCCTGTGACTGGCGATGACGATGATACGGTGACTTCTTCCGCTGCTGCATCCATCAATGTGACCAAAACCGCCGATTCCGCATCGTATAGCGCCGTAGGTGAAACTATTGCCTATACCATCACCGTTGCGAACACGGGCACCGTGAGTATAGATGCACTTGCTGTCAGCGATACACTTGCAACCACAGGACCGACCTATGTGTCCGGCGACCTCGATACAGGCGGCGTATTGGATGTTGGCGAGACGTGGACGTACAGTGCCACGTATGACATCACCCAAGCCGACCTGGACGCAGGCGCATTCACCAATACGGTTGAAGTGACTGGAACGCCACCCTCTGGTCCGGATGTTACCGATAACGATGACGAGACCGTGAATGCGGATCAGACTTCCGGCGTTGAGGTTACGAAGACTGCATCAAGCATGACCTATTCCGCGGCAGGCCAGACCATTACCTACACGGTGGTTGTTACTAATACCGGCAATGTCACACTTACCGATGTTGCTGTTACAGACCCATTAACGGGCATGGATGAACTGATTGCCGTACTCGCGCCTGGAATACCGCAGACCTTCATCACAACTTATGTGGTAACACAGGCAGATATGGACAATGGTTCCTTCACAAATATGGTTGAAGTAATTGGCACCCCGCCTTCCGGTCCGGATGTTGCAGATACGGACGAAGAAACCGTGAATGCGGTGCAGTTGCCGGAGATTGCAATTACAAAGTCCGCCACTCAGGCGAGTTATGACGTGCCTGGCGACGTGATCTCCTATAACTTCGTCATCAGCAACATGGGCAACGTGACCCTGTACAATATCATGGTTGACGATCCTATGGCCGTGGTTTCCGGCGGACCGCTGGCATCACTGGCGCCCGGTGAAACGGATAGCACAACCTTTACAGCGACCTACGTAATCACCCAGGCCGACATAGACACTGGAAGTTTTGCCAATATGGCGACTGTTTCCGCTGAAGATCAGAACGGCGATGTAACTGCTGAAGACGACACCGAAGTGATCTATGGTCCTGTTGCTGCGCCTTCACTGGCGCTTGTCAAAGTCGCCGACCCGATGACTTTCAATGCTGTGGGCGTTACCATCGGGTATACCTACCTTGTGACCAATAACGGCAACGTGACCCTTTATGGGCCATTTACAGTGACTGACGACCGGATTGCCCTGGTGGATTGCTCTTCCGCTCCCACGATGCTTGCGCCAGGTGAAGACTTTGCCTGCACGGGCAGCTACGTTGTCAACCAGGCAGAGTTGGACGCTGGCGGTGTAACCAACATCGCTTATGTGTCCGGCGTTGACGGAGACGGAAACGACGTTGTCTCCAACACAGACGAAGTAACTGCCAACGCCATTCAGAACCCCGCAATAAGCGTCGTGAAAAGCGGGGTACAGCCCTCGTATACGGCAGTTGGCGACGTGTTGAACTATGTATTCACGGTAACCAATACGGGTAACGTGACGCTTTATGACGTATCCCTGTTCGACCCGCAGGCGATCGTTGAAGGCGGACCGATACCTGTCATGGCACCCGGCGAATCTGACACCGTGACCTTTACTGCCACTTATGTGATTACCCAGGCTGACATTGACGCTGGCACGTTTACAAATGTGGCTGTAGCATCAGGCATGGCGCCCAATGGCATCACCGTGGTGGAGGATAGCGACAGCGCGGTGCTTGCAGGGCCAGTTGCCGGGCCGTCTCTGGTAGTGGATAAGACGGCGGATGTTGCCACATTCGACGCAATAGACCAGACCATTGTTTACTCTTACAATGTAGTCAACAACGGTAATGTTACGTTGTACGGGCCCTTTACCGTTTCGGATGACCGGATTGATACGGTAGATTGCTCTACCGCACCGGCAACCCTTGCACCTGATGAAACATTCATTTGCACAGCTGTTTACACCATCACCCAGGCGGACGTGGATGCAGGACGTGTCGTCAATATCGCCACTGTAACCGGTTCGGATACTGACGGTAGCGATGTCACCTCGGAGCCGGATACGGAAACAGTTATAGCCGTTCAAAATCCCGGCATTGCGGTCCGAAAGACTTCTGATAGCGTCATTTTTTCTGCCGTTGGCGAGGTCATCACCTTTAGCATCACTATTCAGAACACTGGAAACGTGACATTGACAAACATTGCCGTAATCGATCCGTTGACGGGTCTCGACACGGTAATTGCGAATCTCGCACCCGGTGTGGTACAGGTCTATGAAGAAGCCTATACGATAACCCAGGCTAATCTCGACGCTGGCAGTGTTGTGAATGCGGTGGCAGTAAGCGGCGAAGACCCGAATGGCGATCCCGTGGAAGATGAGGACGAAATAACCGTACCCGCAAACAATGTGCCCGGATTGACCGTTACCAAGACAGCCAGTCCTGCAACGTATGATGCTGCCGGACAGGCAATCACCTATACCATTACGGTGGAGAATACCGGCAATGTGACCCTGACAGATATTACGGTTACAGACCCGCTAACGGGACTGAATGCATCCATAGCCGCCCTGCTTCCAGGCGAAGTGGAAACCTACGCAGAAGTGTACACGGTTACTCAGGCTGATGTTGATGCAGGCGGTGTAGTGAATGCCGCAACGGCTGCGGGCACCACACCTGATGGTGAAACTGTTACCGACGATGACGAGATAACCGTGCCTGCAGATCAATTGCCCGGGCTTACCCTCATAAAAACGGCATCTCCTATGTCTTTCGTAGTAGTAGGCGAAGTAATCACATACACCATCACTGTAGAAAATACCGGTAATGTGACGCTAACCAACATTGCTGTCAACGACCCGCTGACCGGACTGAACCATGAGGCATTCAACCTCGCGCCTGGTGAGATTCAGGCATTCACCACCACCTATACCATCACGCAGACGGACATGGATGCAGGCGGTGTGCTGAATACCGCCACCGGCGTTGGAACCACGCCTGATGACGATACGGTTACTACCGAAGACGATGTGGATGTACCGGCGACTCAGTCGCCTTCAATAACTGTGGCCAAGACTGCAAGTCCATTGACCTATTCCGATGTCGGTGATACAATCACGTATACCATTGTTGTGGAGAATACAGGCAATGTGACCCTCGTAAATGTTGTCGTGCGCGATCCGTTGACGGGACTCAACGCAAGTATTGACGGTCTTGCCCCCGGAGAAATACAGACGTTTACCGAGACCTACGCTGTTTCTGCCACAGACATTACCGCAGGTGCCGTGCTGAATACGGCAACCGCCTCCGGCGCAATCCTGGGCGGCGATATAGTGACAGGCACGGATGATGCCGCAGTTGACTTCGTAAGCAATGAAGGTGAATCTGAAGGCGAATCTGAAGGTGAATCTGAAGGTGAATCTGAAGGTGAATCTGAAGGTGAATCTGAAGGTGAATCTG
>CAZBNU010000233.1:3568-6367 GCA_964493075.1 uncultured Nitrospirales bacterium
AAGGCGAATCTGAAGGTGAGTCGCAGTGTGAAGGCGAAGAGACATTGTTGGAAATACTCACTTCAAACTTCGATGAGATAGACGTGGACGATGACGGTGCTTTGAGCATCTTGGAAATCCAGGCGTTCCTGCCGTGCTTCACCCAGCAGCAGCTGGTACTCTTCGACTTCGACAACGACGGGCTTGTTACGCAGCCTGAACTAGTTGGTGCTCCCGGCGGTTGCCGTCCCGGTCCTTGGTCGTGGCTCACAGTATTGATCGGCATCATTACTACGCTACTGGCCTCCCTGTTCGGCGTAGATGTCCGGCCAGGCAAAGGATAATGACCAACCGCGCGAAAGCGCATAGATAAAATGCATATGGCCAGTCGTCAAGCAAAGACGGCTGGCCATATTTAGTACAAAAGAAATGAAAACTTGCGTTACAGGCTTTCCAGGGTTGAACGTATCTTTTTTTCCCTCGCTTCTACACTTTCGGTAAGTTTGAATTGTACCCTCGCACGATTCAGGTTCTGTTCATCATAGTGTGTTTTAAAATAAACATTGCCTGCAATGTAATCGGCAAAGAAACGCAACCCCAGTTCAAAGGCAATAAGCCTTATACCATCATAAAGATAGTGCCTGTCAGCGTCTGTCAGGAAAGAATCTGCATTTGCCATATACCCCTTGAGTATCGCCTCGCAGAGGTCTGTATCAAAATATACCTGCTTGAGGTCCATCGTTTCTTCCCCTGCAGGATTACAGCAAGAACGCAAACAGTCTCCAATATCATAATGGATCAGTCCGGGCTTGACCGTATCCAAATCAATGATACAGGTTCCTTTACCGGTAGCATCATCAATCATGATATTCGATATCTTTGGGTCGCCATGAATGGGCCGTATCTGCAAATCGCCATTTTCCTTTGCATTTTCAAGAACATAACACCATTCGCGGCGCTTTTCGACAAAGCGGTGACACCGTTCTGCTTCAATGGAAGCATGAAGCCGTTCCTGTCCCTCTGCAGTCGCCAATGCCTCATCATATTTTTTCAGATATTTCGGCGTAATATGAAATCCTTCAAGGGTGTCATACAACAAAGCAATGTCCATATCACTGATCATTCGCTGGAAATGCCCCAGCACAAACCCTGCTTCGTAGGCATGTTCCACACCCTGCACCTGGCCGTACGAATGAGCGGAGGCAATGAGCGTAATGGCACGCCAAAAATCACCATCAGCATCAACCACAAAATCATTTCCATCCTTGGCAGGAATAACACGGGGTAATTGCCAGATGCGATCTGATTTGTGCATTTCCGCTTCAATGCGCCGGTGTACGTGCTCGGTCAACAGGCGCATGTTTTTCATAATATACTCCGGACGCTCAAAAACGCGCCTATTGATACGCTGGAGAATAAAGCGTTCCTCCGAAAAAGTCGTCCTGAAAATGGCAAGATAGGTGTCGTTCACATTTCCCTCGCCCGTGTGCTGCACGGTGACTACCCGCCCTGCCACATCAAATTTCTGCGCTATCATCGCTGCTTTCACTGTGCCATTTTCCCTTCGTGTAAATAAATCGTTTCAGATGAGGTTTTTGTCGCAAGTATCCCTGAGTTCACGTACCATTTCCTTCCAGTACTTCCGCAGAAAGGGGGGGTGGACCATGCTTTCCAACAGATAACTGCGGTCCGCCTTTTGAAGTTGAAGTACGGCAGTAATCATTTCCTCCTGATAAAACCCGGCTTCGGCCAAAGGCAGACCATTTGGCTCCCGTATAAAAGAAGCGCCGCTGGAAGTTTGTTGTCCGTCAGGCGTTTGTCCGACAGTATTGGCCACGCAATGAAAAATATGGGTGCTTGGTCCTACAGGCAGTTGGGCACGTCCTGATGTCCGCTTCCAGGTTACCGCCTCTGTATCATCAGAGCTGCAGGAGGGCTGAAACAAAATCTGTGCACCTGCCATGGCGGGAATCCTATAGACTTCCGGATGCCTTCCATCCCTGCAGATTGCAAGGGTACACCAAATGCCATCAATCTGGAACAGAGATAGTTTTTTTCCCGCACGACAATACTTCTTTTCATCCACACCGGCCAGGTGTAGTTTTGCATATTCATGCGTGATTTTTCCATTGGGACTGATAACATGGGCTAGGTTGAGATAGCGGCCTGAATGCTTACGCAGAGTTCCCGCAATAACCCAGATATTGGCACTGGCAGCTGCTTCACAGGTGATACGCAATGCTTCCGTTACCTGCCTTGCATTAAGGTTTTTTACATATGGAAAAAAATAACTGGTAAGATTGGTTTCAGGAAAAACAACAACGCGACTTTTTTCCGTAGCCGCCCGCTGAATATATTCCAGTGTCTTCTCAAGATTGTATTCAATTGGTTTCGCCCAATGGAGTTGCACGCAGGATACCTGCAACGTTTCAGGACTTTTTTTGTTCATGACTATTCACCTTGTTAAAACTGCTCCAAATACTGTTCAATCGCAATTATACATAGAATGCAAGCTGAAAGAGAACTTCACCCTCCGCAACACTCGCGATGGGCGTCATCCACAACGCAAAATATTTTGTACATCGCGTTTGTGATTCAATAAGGCATAAGTGATGAAATTGCTACTGAAAAATCAACCGATTTATGCATAATTTGATTTATGGGCACCATATAAAGTAAACTTTTTGAGCGTCGCATCACTTCAAACCAACTATTACCTTTGTGGGCATTCGTATACATAAAAACCGTGGACGGGTAGCTCAGTTGGTAGAGCATCGGACTTTTAATCCGGTGGCCGCGGGTTCGAGCCCCGCCCCGTTC
>CAZBNU010000234.1:0-6345 GCA_964493075.1 uncultured Nitrospirales bacterium
ACCGTCATTCCCGTAGCCTACCGTCATTCCCGCGAAGGCGGGAATCCAGAAGGGCATATCAAGCATTGTATTCAACGCTTATGCTATTATCAAATAAATGTTTGCACCACGGTGAAGAAAGGAAAGTCATGAAACGTATTTTTTTATTGATGCTGGCGGGAACAGCAGTACTGGTTGCGGCTTTAACCATTGTACTGACCTATAACACACTGACCTACACCTCACTCCAGATAAAAATAGAACCAAGTCCCCTGCCTACCGTCAATCTTGACCGTGCTGTTGCGTCCCTTCAGGAGGCGGTCCGCTTCAAAACCTTGAGTTATGAAGACCCGGCACAGTGGGATGCCGAACCCTTCCGTCAATATCACTTGATGCTCGAAGCGCAATTCCCTCTTGTTCACCAGCAGTTGAAGAAGGAAATAATTTCTGAATTGAGTCTGCTCTACACGTGGCAGGGATCAGCGCCCCAGGAAGAAGCGTTGATCCTGCTTGCCCATCAGGACGTGGTCGCCGCACCGGATACAGAAGACTGGGAGCATCCGCCTTTTGATGGTGTTGTTGCGGACGGATTTGTCTGGGGACGTGGCACGCTGGATGACAAGGGGAGCATGATTGGCATCCTGAACGCCGTGGAAACCTTGCTTGAACAGGGCTTCCAACCCAAACGAACAATATACCTGTGCTTTGGCCACGATGAGGAGATTGGCGGCCAGAATGGGGCTGCAAAAATTTCCGAAACCCTGCAGCAACGCAACGTAACAGCGATGATGTCGCTGGACGAAGGGATGATGGTGGTTGACGGAGATGTGTTGGGCATGGCAGAAAAACTGGCGTTCGTCAGTCTCACAGAAAAGGGTTATCTCTCCCTTGAATTAACCGCCCACGGCAACCCCGGTCATGCTTCCACCCCACCCCGGGAAACCACGCTGGGCATATTGTCCCGCGCTGTCACACGCCTGGAGTCCAATCCCATGCCCGCCACTATGCCGGAACCTGTGCGGCTGATGTTCCGCTACCTGGGACCGGAAATGCCCTTCCCCATGAATGCGATTTTTGCGAACCTGTGGCTCACAAAACCGTTGATCATGAAACAACTCGCCAGCGGACGCAACACCGATGCCGCCATCCGAACGACGACTGCCGTAACCATCATGGAAGGTGGAACCAAGGACAATGTGTTGCCTGCTGCTGCCCGGGCTGTAGTCAATTTCCGTCCCATTCCCGGCGAGACGATAGAACAGGTGATCGATCGGGTGCGCACCACCATCAACGATGACCGCATCGAAGTAACACCCCTGCGACAACCCAATATATCACCGCCCATGGCCAGGGTGGATGTGCCAGCCTTCGAGGGATTGCACCGGACAATCCGCCAGATATTCCCCGAAGCGCTTGTCGCTCCGGCAATGATGATGGGAGGCAGTGACAACCATCATTACGCCGGCGTAGCAAAAGACCGATATGGATTCATGCCCGTCTGTTTAAGCGAGAAAGACCTTGAGCGAATCCACGGCCCAAATGAACGCATCAGTCTGGGAGCCTTCGAGCGAATGATCGGGTTTTACATGACTTTTGTGGAGAATGTCGCTGGCTGAAAAGCGTGCGCTACTACTCGTCTTTTAGACTGAGCATCAGCCGCACCTCTCCCCTGCCAATGTTTAGTTTCTCCGCAATCTGTGTAACATCCATGCCTGCGGCGTGGTAGGCTTCCACCTGCCGCTGCAACGATAAATCGGATGCCTCAATACCGTCCTCCAGCACGTCGTCTGCCGGGGGAAATGGTGCTTCTTTCTCTGCATTCCGCTGGGATTCCAGCAGGGTACGGAAAGCGCTGCGGGCCTTGTCGGGATTCACAGGATTTTCAGGAATGCGCTCGATGTCATGCACATTCGGTAGTGCAATGCGTTTACGCCGCTCAAAAGAACGACCCGTCTGTATCATTTCGTCCAGTTCCCCAACCTGACGCTGGATGCTTTTGATTTCCAGGGATACCGTCTCCAGTTCCCGGGTCAACAGACGCTGGCGCTCGTACAGATCCTCATTACGATCTAGGCTCTGTCCCAGCACCTGCTTCACCATCTGCATCTTTTTATCCAAATCATCGTTGAACGCAGCGGCCAGTTGCTTTTGCTGTTCCACTATCCCGCGCATGGTCTGGAAAAGGGCATTTACATCACCGATATCTTCATGGGTCTGCGCCATGCGCCTTTTGTCGTCCCGATCCCGCTTCCAGTACATCACACTGAAAAGCAAAAAACAGGAAACGGAGACAAAGCCCATAACATACAAAAGGTAACTGATGATTAACTGCAATGTCATCTATCGTGTTCCCGCGATTATGCTAGCGTACAAGCGCATCGCATTCCTTGCTGATTACACACCGCCACATCTTCATCTCTTGCAGATAGCATACACCTGTGCAATGACAGTATGCAAAAGAAGTAAAACCCGCGTCCCACATACTTTCCTTTTGCGGTTCACCGCCAACATGCGTTATCATAATGTCGCTGGCATTGTTTCGGGTTGAATGCCGCATTCAACCATCGCACGAATGTCAGCCCATCATGCAACATTATTCACATTACCATAAAAGGAGTTCGTTCCATGACCCTATCCTGGATGCTTGTACCGCCGACAACCACTCCCCCACTCGATCCTGATTTTCGTCCTGCCGTTTTAGCAAACCGAAAATTTGTTCAAGCCGTCAAGGAATCTGGCAACGCCGTGCCGCTGGTGCTGGCGCTGGAACGAAGCGACGGATCCATATCCCGGTTTGAAACCTGCGCCTTTGCCGAATCTCATCCAAAAGCAGAAGCCAACAAGTTTTACGCGGAACGGCTGTTGAAATTCTTATTATGGCAGTGCGGAGGCTACAAGGTCTACGTTGGCGGTCCTGCCTCTGTTGCCACCTACCTGCAGCAATGCTATCAATCAGACGGGCTTCGCAAATTCGACTTTGAGTTTATGGGCGAATCAATTTATGAAAAGCCGTTTACCATCGTGTCCTGCACTCCAGAAGAGGTTCCTGCAGCAACCGAAACGTCCATGCCGCTGGGGCGTCACTTGGAAGGTTGTCGCATTGGGTTTGACCTCGGCGCATCGGACCGAAAAGTCAGCGCTGTCGTCGACGGCGAAGCCATCTACAGCGAAGAAGTGGTCTGGGAGCCGCGCAAGAACACCGACCCCGCCTACCATTACAACGAAGTCATGACCGCCATCAAGACCGCCGCATCGAAAATGCCGCGTGTAGATGCCATTGGCGGCAGCTCGGCAGGGGTATATGTCAACAACCGCGCCATGGTGGCCTCCCTGTTCCGGGGCATCCCCAAAGACCGCTTTCACGAAATACACGACATGTTCCTGCGCATCGGCAAGGAACTGGGCGTGCCGCTCGTTATCGTCAACGACGGTGAAGTCACCGCACTGGCAGGTTCCATGTCGTTGGAGGATAACGGGGTACTGGGCATTGCACTAGGTTCCAGCGAAGCGGGCGGTTATGTGAATCTCGACGGCAACATCACCGGCTGGCTCAACGAGCTCGCCTTCTGTCCCGTGGACTATAACCCCAACGCCCCCGTGGAGGAGTGGTCCGGCGATTATGGTGTAGGTGCAAACTATTTCTCGCAACAATGCGTGTTCCGCCTGGCACCAAAAGCGGGCATCGAACTTCCCGAAGACCTGCTCCTTGCCGATAAGTTGAAACTGGTACAGGAAAAACTGGAGTCCGGCCACGAAGGCGCACGCAAAATCTGGGAGACCATGGGCGTGTACATGGGCTACACCCTCGCCCACTACGCCGACTTTTATGACATCAAACACGCACTCATCCTGGGACGCTGCACCTCCGGCAGCGGCGGCGATATCATTCTCGACGGCGCGAACAAAATACTGCAAAACGAGTTCCCCGAACTTGCAAAAAAAATGCACATCCAACTCCCCGACGAAAAAAGCCGCCGCGTAGGCCAATCCATCGCTGCCGCAAGCCTGCCACAACTATAGAAGATATGCAACTACTGCTTGCTACTCATTACGAAATACACCTTCGTAATGATCTGGCAACGTAGAAGAGCCATCCTTGGCTCTTTGTCTTAACGCGCCAAGGATGCCGCGTCTACGTTACTTTTTTCTGGGTTCCTGCTTTTTGCGCCCTCTTTCTTCATAATAAACAAGTAATTAAAACCACGCAGAAAATAGTTGCCTTCAACAGCGGCTTTGTGCCAGTTGCCTCGGTCGAGTTTGTTATTGCGGCGGGTAACACAGATGATGTCCACGGGAACAAAATGTTGGCGCAAGATACCGAACAGTTCAAAGCCTATCGGACAGAAGGGCGCGCCTTTCTTGAAGGAATCGGACACGTACAATGCAGCATGACGTTCTGGTTTTAGGATGCGGTGCATTTCTGCGATTACCAACGACATGGCTTCGTAGTAGCCGGACTCATGGGCATCCAGTTTTCCTATGCAACGAGGATCGTCGCTGTAGGCCACGTGGGTGGAATAGGGCGGGTCCACAAAGGCGAAGGCTGCCTTTTCATCTTCCAGAGGCAGTTTTCGCGCATCGCAATTAAAGATGTCCTTGCGCGTCACGTTCACATCATAACCCAGTGCGCGCCGCCCCAAATCGCGGGCCACATCCAACGTGGTGCCGCTGCCCGCCATAGGATCCACAACCAATTCGCCCGGCTTGGTATACCGCTGCAACAGATTCCAGATGATATAGGCAGGAGTCGCGCCGGTATAGTTTTTGTCCCCCTGGGTTTCATCACCGTATTGCTGCGATGGAAAATCCCACAGGGTAGTGGTCATTAATTCGGGCTTTTTGGCCATTTTGCTCTTTCTAGCGGAAAATAAAATACGATATCAGTATTCCGCAACAACAGTTCCTGTTTTGATAACTGCTTGACAGGCCAGCCGCTGATTATCTTCAAGCCCGATATCCTTTTCGGACTGGGTCTTCTCTTCGAGATTCTCCATGCCTTCCAGCACAGTTATGGTACATAAAGCGCATTGCCCAGCACGACATCCAAAGGGCACGCCCAAATCATCACAGGCATCCATAATTGGCGAACCATCAGGGATTTCTTTTTTCTCACCATCAATAATGATTACGGCCATTTTGCTCTCCTAATGCGCTTGCAGCGCAGGTTGTGTTTCATCGCATTCAGGGGAAAGTATACCAAATATGATAGACGACAATCAGAATAATACCCTTGGCAAGTTGCGTCCTGTCTCGTAAGCAGGTACAATGCTGATGGTATCCATCCCCCGAAAAAAGGAGATTTTGCTTCAATGAAACACCATATCTATGCCTGCCTGATAGCCACGTTCCTTCTTCTATGCGCTTTCCATGCCCGTCCACAGGAAACAATGCCACCCGAAACACCAATGTCGGCAAATATTCCCATACGCGCCCTTACATCCGGAGATTCCGCCCACTGGTTTGGTTACTACGACAAACTCCAATTCGATGTAAACGACCGGTATGTGTTGGGGATGCAGGTAGCATTTGAAGACCGTGCCCCCACACCTGAAGATGCCATTATCTTAGGCATGATTGACACAAAGGCAGATGACAAATGGATTCCCTTCGCCGAGTCAACCGCATGGTGCTGGCAACAGGGGTGTATGTTGCAATGGCTACCCGGTTCGGATACTGAGGTAATTTACAACGCCCGTGAAGGCGATGCCTATGTTTCCATTATTCAGGATGTGTTCACAGGTGAAAAACGCACCCTGCCCCGTCCTGTCTATACGGTGGCCTCTGACGGGAAGTCTGCAGTTGGGCTAAATTTCGCACGCGTTGGTGAAACCCGCCCAGGCTATGGTTACAATGGCATTCCAGACCCAGGCGCAGCCGAATTACACCCCGATAATGGCGGTATCTATGTTCTCAATCTTGTTACTGGTGAGTCACGCACCATCCTCACCTTGGACCAGATTGTCGCCGTGGACGCTGACGATACCATGAGCAAAGGCAAGCACTGGTTTAATCATCTATTGTTCAATCCCGATGGATCACGCTTCATTTTTCTGCACCGGTGGCACCGGGAATCGGGCAAAGGCTGGTATACACGCGGGTTCACAATGGAACCTGACGGCGAAAACCTTTTCTGCTTTAATGACCATGGCATGGTATCCCACTTCATCTGGCGCGACCCCAGCCATCTGCTGGCCTGGTCACGCGAACCGGATTCGGGCAATGCATTCCATGTATACGAAGATGAAAGCGAAAACGTAACAGCCATCGGTGTGGACGTGCTCAAACAGGACGGCCATTGCACCTATTCCCCTTGCGGCAAGTGGATTTTGACCGATACCTATCCCAACAGGGAACGTATGCAAACGC
>CAZBNU010000235.1:0-1278 GCA_964493075.1 uncultured Nitrospirales bacterium
CTCGCAATGACGGAGATGTGATAAAGGAATCGTCTTCGTTATGCAGAACAAAAACGATGCAAAAATACTTCGAGATCTGGCGGCGCAGGTTGCTGAAATTGCGACCTTGCCGGTGCAGGACGAGAAGCGGCGGCTTTGGCGAAAATTGAATGCGCTGAAACCGGAACGTCCTATGGTGATGATTGATCAGGTTTGCTGGAATGAGGTCAATTGTGACGGTTCCTTGAATTTGCGGTGTGAGGATGCTTTCCTTCGCGGGTATGAAAACTATCTGCAGCGCACCCTGTATCAGTGGGAACATTTCCCTGTGGACATGGTGGTGGAGCCCTTTATCCGAATTCCCCGTGCCATTCATAACACAGGTTTTGGTGTGACGGTGCAGGAGGAAACGGCCACGCTTGATCCCACCAATGACGTAGTGGGGCACCGTTTTCAAAATCAATTTCAGACCGAAGAAGACCTGGAGAAGATTAAAACACCAGTTATCACAGAAGATGCCGACGAAACAGCGCGGCGTATGGCGGAGGCACACGAACTTTTCGACGGGATTCTGGAACCGCGTCTGGATGGTCTTGATCCTTACCTGTCCCTGTGGGACCCTATCAGCACCTGGATGGGTGTTCAAAATGCATTGATGGCGCTTATCGAAACGCCGGATTATATGCACCGTCTGGTGGGACGTGTTACGGAAGGGTATCTGTCCATGCTCGACCAGTTGGAAGGAAAGGGGTTGCTCTGCGGCCCTCAAAGCCTGATTCATTGTACCGGCGCATACACGGATGAACTTCCCGCACCGGGATACAATCCTGAAAAGCCGCGGACAAAAGATTTGTGGATGTTTGGGCTAGCGCAGATGTTTTCCACAGTATCGCCCCAGATGTTCAAGGAATACGAGGTGGAATATACCAACAGAATATGTGAGCGATTTGGACTGGTGTACTATGGATGTTGTGATCCGTTGGATGGCAAGATGAACGAAGTGCGCATGATCCCCAATGTGCGCAAGGTGTCCATGAGCCCGTGGGTGAACGAAGAACGTGGGGCAGAGGAGATTGGCCAGGAGTACGTGTACTCACGCAAACCGAATCCGGCGCTGCTTGCCTTTGATGCCTTTGACCCTGACCATGTACGCAAACACCTGTCCGACACACGAGATGTGTGCAAAAAATATGGATGTCCCCTTGAACTGATTCTAAAAGACATCAGCACCATCCGCTACGAACCACTGCGGCTTACCCAATGGGGTGAAATTGCGATGGAAGTGGCGTGTGGATAAAC
>CAZBNU010000235.1:1378-6334 GCA_964493075.1 uncultured Nitrospirales bacterium
TCGCCGCCGATGCTGCGTAATGTGGCGTTTGTCAGGTTGCCGTCCTTCCACTCAATATCCACTTCAAAGCCGCCCCGTGCGCGGAGTCCTTTGATGCTGCCTGTGGGCCAGGCGTCAGGCAGTGCGGGCAGCAGTTCTATGAAGCCTGCATGGGATTGCAGCAGCATTTCCGTGATGCCGCTGGTGGCGCCGAAGTTGCCGTCAATCTGGAATGGGGGATGGGTGTCGAACAGGTTGGGCAGGGTGCGTTCGGGTGTCAGTTGCTTCGAGAGCATGGTGTAGGCGTGGTTGCCATCCAGCAGGCGCGCCCAGAAATTAATTTTCCAAGCCATAGACCAGCCGGTACCGTCATCACCACGAAACAGCAGGGACTGTTTGGCGGCATCAAAGAGTTCCGGCGTGCCGCCCCTGGTGATTTCGTTGCCGGGATGCAGTCCCCAGAGGTGAGACACATGGCGGTGTTTCTCGTTCGGGTCGTCCTTGTCTTCCAGCCATTCCTGCAGTTGGCCGTGCTGTCCGATCTGATTTGGCGCAATTCTTTTTCGCATATCTTGGAGTTTTGAACGAAATTCAGGATCAATATCAAGAACCTCGGAGGCTTGGATGCAATTGGCAAATAGGTTGCGGATAATCTGGTGGTCCATGGTCGGGCCCATGACGAGCCCGCCGAGTTCAGGCGAGTTGGACGGGCCGGAAATCAGCCATTTCTCCTTACTGCGCGGGTCCTCGGCAAGGTATTCCGTAAAAAACAGGGCAGCCTGTTTCATGATGGGATAGGCGCGGTTGGCGAGGAATTCCTTGTCGAGGGTGAATTCATAGCGCCACCATAAATGCTGGCACAGCCAGGGGCCGCCGCTTATCCAGATGCCGTGATTGGAATGGTTGATGGGGGCAGTGCCGCGCCAGCCGTCGGTGTTGTGATGCAACACCCAGCCGTCACAGTCATAGAAGTTTTTTGCCGTTACTGCGCCGGTGGTGGCGCAGTCCTCAATCAAATCGAAGAGCGGCTCATGGCACTCTGACAGGTTGGTGAGTTCTGCGGGCCAGTAGTTCATTTCGGTGTTGATGTTCACCGTGTACTTGGAATCCCAGGAAGGCTGCAGTTCCTCATTCCAAAGCCCCTGCAAGTTGGCAGCCTGACTGCCGGGACGGCTGGACGCAATGAGCAGATATCGTCCAAACTGGAAAAACAGTGCAGCGAGATGGGGGTCGTTGCCTTCGCTGAACCGCCTGACCCGTTCATCCGTATCCAGTAAAAGCATTTCCGTGTTACAGCCCAAGTCAATGGCAACACGATTAAATAAGGCCTGATAATCTTGCACATGTCGGTTCTTGAGTTCTTCGTAACTCAATTGCTTTGCTGCATCAAGGGTTGCTGCACATTTTACCGTCGGGTCGCCGGAGACGTCGTTGTAACTGTTATAACTGCTAGCGCCTGTCAACAGCAACACTACGCTGTCCGCGTTCCTTACATGAATGCCGTCATCATCAACCGCAAGTGTGCCACCAGTGCATGTCGCCATCACACGCGCTTCAAACTTCAACAAACTCTCCATCCGGGCATCCGACATGTTGGTTATTTTTCCCTGCAACGACAGGGTCGAGGCGTCTACAGCGTGCTGCTGGTGTTTTTCGTGTGGGCTAGCGAAAGATACGCCGAAGGATAACGCGCCCGGTTTGTCCGCTGTGAAGCGCATCGCAATCACTTTATCTGGGTAAGAGGCCAATAATTCGCGTGAGAAAGTTACTTCGCCTACTGTATACGATACGCCCGCTAGGGCAGTTTCCAAATCCAGCCAGCGCTTGTATTCTGTAACCGAAGCAGTAGTATCAAACTGGATATTCATATCGCCGAAGGGCTGGTATGCATTCTGACGCAGGGGCTTGCTCATGAATTTCTTCATGGCAAGGCGTTCCGCGTCTTGCTGTTTGCCATCAAAGAGAAGTTGGCGCAATTCAGGAAGAACCTTGTGGGCATCTTTGTTCTGATAGTCGGTGGGCTGTCCTGTCCAGAGGGTGTCCAGGTTGAACTGAATGCGCTCCTTGACGGGGTCGCCGAAGATCATGGCGCCCAGACTGCCGTTGCCGATGGGCAGCGCTTCCACCCATTCAGATGCAGGTTTGTGGTATTGCAGCCGCCAGTGAATATCACTGTGTTGTGCGCTGGCATGCAAGGAAAAAGTTGAAAAGGCAATCATCATTACCAGCAGTCCTTTGGTTGTCATCATTCATATTCCTTATTTTGTAGGCGTACCTTCCCTGGTGCGCCTTCTTTCGATTGTCAAAGATTATCGTATCATATCGGCGCACCTGGGAAGGTACGCCTACGAAAGCAAAATCATATAGGATTTGTCATTTACAGAAAGTTTCGGCAATTGTTTCCAGTTTCATCATGCCGTCGCCTTGTGTTGGCGCAACAACGCCGCCTTCCCCGAATTCGTTCCAGGCGTATATGGTAAAGGCAGGTTGCCCGGGAAGTCCGAGGGTGGTGTTATCACGCAACGATTCTTTCATGGATTGGAGTGCTTTGCGCCAGTCTTCCTGGTTCGGCATTGCGAAATAGGCACGTGGGTCCGGCCAGGGACGGGGCGACCAACCGGCAGGCAGGTAGGGCATCCAGGGAATGGCGTCGTCGGCATGAATTTTACGGGCTTGTTCAGAAAAGGCGACAAGTTCCTCGTAGGGGTAATCCTCGGGGCGTTGATCCAGTTGCGGCAGGTCCATATAGGTGCCGGTGAAATCGAACAGATTCATTGCCGGATGCCCATCGGGGATGGCTTCGTGCCCCATCACCCCGCTTCCGAGCATCAGCTCGCCCATTCCTGCATCTCGCACGGCATCGCGCAAGCGCTGTAATCGTTTTGCGGCTTTTTCAGGATCCATGTCCATTTGCACCATGAAGTGATGGAAACCGTGAACTTTGAACACCGGCCTGTCGTCAAGACGCAGGTAGGAGGGATGCTGCATCCATCGCAGCCATTTTTCAATGCAGGCCTCCCAGTCGTCATCGGACTTCACATCATAGGGCGGATGGTTGCAAAACTCGATCATGAACTTCATACGATGTGCTTCCGGCGAATTGATGAAGTTGGTGATGCCCCGTTCGAGATAGCGCGCATTGGGCTCCCGTTCTATACCGTCCGGTTGATAGTACCAGAGAATGGCGAAAAAGTCTACGCCATGTTCCGCTGCCGCGATAATCTCTTTATTCATCGTTTCCTGCGTGTTATATTCGCCCAGCAGCGGAATCCGTTCCGGATAGTCCGAACGCCAGTCCTTTCCATCGCGGCCATGCCATTTGTTGGGCAGTTCTTCCCACCAGCCGGCGAAATACGATATGCCCACCAAAGGTTTTGCTTCATGTGCGTATCCCCGATTATTGTATGTTAAAAGGATAGACACCACTATAATAAAAAAGAGGGTTTTCATGACGGAATCCTTTTTTTGTATAAACCGACACGATTATGTTTGTAGGCGTCACTATAGGTGGGAAATATGTGTAAATGCAAATAGTACCTCGATACCTTGAAACGGTCGATTATTTGGTTTGTATTAGTCCCCCTTGTGGTGGTAAATTAAGGCATGTTTGTTACTCTGGGCATTTCACGAACCTATGACATAAAAGGAGCATAACAGTTATGACTACAAAAGCGATTGCCGAGAAGGCGATGGAACAGGGCAAGGGCATCTTGCGGTTGACGCCGACCTGGGTGCCGCGTGTTTTTTGTGTGCCGGGAAAACGCATCAAATTACATCCGGACGATTATTATGCGTTAGGCGGCAACCGCGGTGGTATTGACGAACGCTGGTTTTCGTCCACCACCCCTGCGGATAACGGCCCGCTTACCAGCAAGAACGAAGGGTTGAGCCATATTGCCGTGGAAGACGGCGGCAAGACCGAACTGATCCTGTTGCGCGATGCCATAGACGAATTGAAAGACCAGATTATCGGCAAACTGTGGGCGAAGCATCAGCGCTGGCCCATGTACTCCAAGTTTTTTGATAATCAGGGCGCTCTTCCGTTGCACATTCACCATGATGACACCTTTGCTGCGCGGGTGAACCAGCTGGGCAAACCAGAAGCCTATTATTTCCCGCCGCAGTTGAACAATCATGGCGGCGATTTCCCGTACACCTTCTTCGGCATTCAGCCGGGCGTCACCAAGGAACAGGTATTGGATGCCCTGAAGGGATTCACCAAGGGCGACAACCGCATCTGCGACTTGTCTGCCGCTTACCACCTTACCCCCGGCACCGGCTGGAATGTTCCGCCCGGAACACTGCACGCACCTGGCAGCCTTTGCACCTATGAACCGCAGAAGGCTTCCGATGTATTCGCCATGTACGAATCTGTGGTGCATAATCAGGTGCTGGACGAGGAACTCCTCTGGAAAGATACGCCCAAAGACAAACTGGGCAGCCATGAATACCTGCTTGATGTCATCGACTGGGAAGCCAACACCGATCCCATGTTCCGTGAAAAACATTTCATGGCGCCGATTCCCGTTAAACCCCTCGAAGAAATGCGCGCCGACGGGTATGAAGAAAAGTGGATTTGCTACCTGTCCAAAGATTTCAGCGCCAAGGAACTCACCGTGTTGCCCGGCGCAACGGTTACCATCAAGGACGGCGGCGCTTACGGTATGTACGTTACCCAGGGACACGGCACGATGGGCGTATGGGACATTGAATGTCCCGCCCTTATTCGCTTTGGTCAACTGACGAATGATGAATTTTTCGTTTCCGAGGCCGCCGCCAAGGAAGGCGTAACCATCACGAATCCCAGCAAGTCTGATCCTATTGTTATGTTGAAACATTTCGGGCCTGATGCCCATGACAACATGCCCGTACCATTGGATTAAAAAAAGGAGGAGTATTTATGACGAACAATTATCCAAAACTGCATAATGCCGCATGGCCGGGACTGGTTGGGAAAGGCGACGACAGCGAGCCGCC